>JALQUR010000076.1 GCA_023260695.1 Planctomycetaceae bacterium | reverse complement strand
GGATAACCGCCAGACTGGTCGACAGGAAAAAGTGTCTCTGCCCTGACAAGTGTGCCTGCGTATCCGAAAACCGCACCTGGAGAGTCAAATGACTGCTGGATTTCACCGACGTACTGTTCTGCGTGGACTGTCAGCATCAGTTGCCCTGCCGTGGCTGGAGTCACTGCCTGCCGAACAGGATCAGGTCTCAGAAAATCAACCGCCCCGTCGCTTCGCCTTTCTGTTTTTTGGTGACGGAATCCATCCTCCGGAGTGGTGGAGCAAGGGCAGCGGGGCTGATCTTGAGCTGGGCCCGGCGTTTGGTTCACTCGAGGGCATGAAGCAAAAGGTCAATTTCATTCATGGGCTGCATCATCCCGATGATGTTGTCGGTGGACATGCCAAGGGAGCGGCCGGGATTCTGACGGGCGTGCGGCCTCAGGGCGGGCGCGAGATCAAGGCCAGTACCAGTATGGATCAGCTGCTGGTCAGGCATTTCGGCGATCAGACGCCAGTGCCCGGTCTGGCGCTGGCCTGCGAACGCCCTGTCAGTGGTTTCCACGAATCAGGTTTTTCGATGATGTACTCATCGCATGTGTCGTGGAGTTCACCGGTGGCTCCGGTGCCGACGGAACTGCATCCCGGACTGGCATTTGACAGTCTGTTTGAGAGCGGTGGCAGTCAGGTTCATCTCAGCGTGCTTGATCATGTTTCCGAGCAGTTACGTGGTGTCGTGCGTCGAGTATCGGTTTCCGATCGCGGCCGAATTGACGAGTATGCAACGTCGGTCCGCGAACTGGAACTGCGGATTCGTCGGCTCCGGAATTCTGATTCAGAAACGACTGCCGAGTCTGAGGTTCCGGCGGCAGAGCGACCTGCGGGGGGCATCCCGGGTCAGCTTGATGAGCATTCGCGGCTGATGTGTGACATCATTGCTCTGGCGTTTCAGACCGATCGCACTCGAGTTGCCACGCTGATGCTGACGAACAACCTGTCCGGCCAGGTCTATCCGTTCCTTGGTCTGAAAGTGGATCACCACAATTATTCGCACAACTGGCAGAACAGTGAATTCGCTTCCATCGCAAGATTCTGGGTGCAGCAATATGCCTACCTGCTTGGTCGACTTGATGCCATGCCGGAAGGCGATGGCACAGTGCTCGACCATTCCTGCATCATGCTGGCGAATGAGCAATGGACGGCACACAGTGCTCCGCGAATCCCATTGCTCATGGCAGGGGGGCTGAATGGCCGGATCCGCACCGGACAGACTGTGGATTACGAGTCCGCAAAGGAAAGAAAGTTATCCTCCCTGCTGCTCAACGTGATGGATCACATGGGGCTGCACCTGACTGAATTCGGAAATGCGGATCAGTACCTGCCGGGGATCTGATGGGCCGACAATTTTTCAGATGGCCAGCGAGCAGCAGGCAAGCAGGGATGCCATCAGTTGCCGATAGAGTATTCCGGAAAGTGCCGGGGCGGGGCCGCAGGGTCGCATCGTCAGCAGAATGGCAGTGGCCGAGAGGCCTTCGATGATCAGCACCCGCTGCGTCGCTTCCTGCTCGAATCGAAGCAGCAGGAAGGCGGCGATGATCATCGTGCTGTGGATGACTGCTGAGCGGATACTTCCGGGGGCGACCAGCGTGCCCGTTGTCAGCGCCAGCGTAAAGGGAAAGAACATCTCCCGATCGCTGCTTGTGAGGAAAAGCAGGAACCAGGCGGCAGGCACCAGAATCAGCTGTGGTGGAGGCACTGCCCGTCTGAGGATGATGCTCGGGACGAGCGCCAGTAGCAGGATGATTGCCCAGGGGAATCCGCCTGAAGCGAGCAGTTCACGCAGCCCTGATAATGCCGCCGGATCAGCTTCGGACATCAGGGTTCTGCTCCGTGCTGTTCGGTGGGATCCAGTCACCACAGGGATTCTGTCTGAGTGACATTGTCATTCGGAAACTCTGTACAGGTGTCTGTCAGTACGGAGGTACATCGCACCAGCAAGAAAGGCAGGCGTTGCAAAAGTGCGTTCGGGGATGACGTTCTCCGCGACCTCAACGAACTGCCTGCCGGGGCGTACCCAGCGGGCTGTTCCCGCTTCATCCAGGAACAGCAGCAGATTATTTGCGTACACCGGCGACGCTGAGAAATTACCGCCGAGGCGAGTGGTCCAGTGTACCGTCCCGCTGTCTACGTCAATGCAGGATGCGATTCCGTTATCGGAGACCGTGTACAACTCTGTGCCCACGAGTACGGGAGAAGGCGTGCTGGGGGCGCCTCGACGAAGTTTCCAGGCAACATGGGACTCGGTGACATCCCCGGACCCATTTCTGCGGACTGCGATCAGTTCCGGGTTATCGTAGTCGTGGTTGTAGATAATCAGATCCGGGGTCACCACAGGCTGCGGTACAACAGACCAGCCCGGGGCTTTGACGTGCCAGACTTCTCTGCCGGTGAGCAGCTCGTAGACGGCCAGATGATCGGGGCCTGGGGCAATCAGTTGAGGTTGTCCGTCGCTGTACATCAGCGCTGGCGTGGCAAATGAGTGGTTGACTCTGCCTGTAATTGTTCGTGGCGTTTTCCAGCGAACGGCTCCTGTCTGAGCGTCAAGGCCGACCACAAAGGGACTGGAGCTGCCATCACAGACGATGGCAAGAATTCCTTCGGCCAGCACCGGTGAGCCTCCGCTGCCGTGGACCGGGGGGTAGCTGAGTTCGGTATTCAGCCAGATTTGTTCCCCGGAGTCAGCATTGAGGCAGGCAGTGCCATGTGTTCCGAAGTGCACGTAAAGTCTGTTTTCACGCAGAATGGGCGTCGGGCTGGCGTGGCTGTTCTTGCCATGGATGGCTGGGATTTCCAAAAGTCGACGGACTTCGTGATCCCAGAGAACTTCACCGGTTACAGGGCTGAGTTTCATGCACCGCAGGCTGAGCTGCTGTTCCTGTTCAACGGCGGTCGTCAGCCAGATCGCATCTGCCGAAACCACCGGGGAGGACCAGCCAAGGCCGGGGATTTCGGTCTTCCATTTCACGTTCTGTGTTTCTGACCAGTGCAATGGAGTCGCTGGTCCCTCCGCGTGTGCATTTGCCAGATGTCCGCGGAATTGTGTCCAGTCAGAAGGTACCGCAATCAGGACGGTGAGCAGGAGGTGTTGCAGCATGGCTGTTGAGCTTTCAGTGCTGAGCCTGTTGATCGGAGAGGGTGTGAATCAGCAGTCCGCTCCGCAGTTTCGGCTCAAACCAGGTGCTTTTGGGCGGCATGATCTGTCCTGCGTCAGAGACTGCCATCAGTTGTGTGATCGAGGTTGGGTACATAGAAATGGCCAGGTCCCATTTTCCTGACAGGCAGAGCTGCTCAAGTTCTGAGGTTCCTCGAATGCCGCCAACAAAATCAATACGGGGGTCGGTACGAACGTCTTCAATGCCGAGGATGGGGTTGAGTACAAGGCGTTCAAGGATTGAGACATCCAGCGACAGCGTGGGATCTGCGGGGTCGTCTTCCGGCACCGGCACGATCAGTTGCCACCATTTCTGATCGATGAACAGACAGAATTCTCCCGGGTTCTGCGGAGAGGGATTTTCGGTGGGAGTCAGCTGCCCGATCCGGCTCAGGTGTTCCAGCAGTTCAGAGGTTGTCAGTCCGTTCAGACCATTGATGATTCGGTTGTAGGGCAGAACCTGCAGCTGATCCGATGGGAACAGAACGGTCAGAAACCAGTTGCACTCCGCAGCGCCGCGAATCGACTCGGGCAGGCTCTGGCGTTTCTGCTGCCCTGCTCGCCAGGCACTCGCTGCGCGATGGTGACCATCAGCGATGTAGAAACGAGGGACAGCTGAGAGTGATTCTGTGAGTGCCCGGCTCTCTGTAATTCGCCAGACGGTGTGCTGGATTCCGTCAGGTGCAGTGAAGTCGAAGAGCGGCTCATGATTCTGCACAGCGTCCGCGACCTGTGTGTCAATTTGCGTGTTCCCCTGATAGGTCAGAAACACAGGACCGGAATTTGCGTCCAGAGCAAGCACGTGTCGCGTGCGATCATCTTCTTTCGCCGGACGCGTTTTTTCATGCTTCAGGATGAGGTTGTTTTCGTAGTCATCGATGTGGGCACAGCAGACAATTCCGGTCTGCGAATGCTCACCCATGATCTGCCGGTATGCGTAAAGGCACTCGGCAGATTCGCGGGTGAGCAGATCATCGCGGAGCAGACGCTGAAGGTTGTCGGCGGCGGTGGAGTAGATCTCCGGGGCATAGGGATTGTGGTCCGGTGGGAAATCAATATCGGAACGAACCACGTGCAGAAAACTGGCCGGATTGCCTTTTGCAAGCTCTGCCGCTTCCTCGCGATTGACCACATCGTACGGTACGGAGGCGACCAGTGCGGCAGTCTGCGGATGGGGACGTAAGGCAGCAAACGGTTTGATTCTTGGCATGGAAGTGATGAGCCGGAAATGGAGTGGGAAGAACAGTGTTCGTCAGTCTGTTATGGGCGGCAACACGTGACGGTGAATCGCGATCGCCAGAATCCTGCTGAGGATGAGCTGAAGTGTAGATTGTGGATGTTCATTCTGTCCTGTCCGTATGCCAGCTTCCGTTGTAATTCCCGCAGGATCGACAGGAGGAGATTGATCGTCAGGAATTGCTCCTGCGAGTATGGCTTTGCCCCATGGCAGTCCGAATTTCTGCGACGCTGCTTTCCGCCTGTGTTTGGGGCGGGGCATGCGGTTGAATTCCGAGGATTCTGCCAGATTGTTAACATCAGGGATGCGAAAGAGGTTTTGTTTTCGACTGATCCAGAGGGGAGCGATGTGATGTATGGAGCAGGATTGGTGATGCTACTGCTTGCCGGTGTGCTGTCCGGTGGAATGTGTTCGGCGGGTGACGATACGGGTGACGGAATTGCGCATGGCAGGCGCGTCTACACGATTCAGTCTGACACAGTGGAACTGGCGGTGACTGCGGTGGGTGGACATCAGGCGCCGGTGACATTTTTTCCGCAGAGTGATGCTCCGATCCGCCCGTATTATATCAGCCCGTGGCAGGATGAGCCGGCGAGTGAGATGCCGGTACCGGTTCTGGTGCCATTGCGGGGAGACTTTTTCTGCATGCCATTCGGCGGCAATGGGAACGCATATCATGGGGAGATGCATCCTCCGCACGGTGAAGTTGCAGGCAGCAGGTGGCAGCTTGAGGGCAAAAGCCACAAAGATGGTGTACAGAGGCTGGATCTTTCGCTGGCTACTCAAGTCCGCTCAGGACGCGTATTGAAGTCAATTCTGCTTCGTGACGGCGAAAGTGTGATCTATACGACTCATCGCATTTCCGGGTTCTCCGGGGCGACTTCTCTCGGCCATCATGCGACGCTGGCGATGCCGGATGAGGAAGGCAGCGTGCGGATTGCCACCAGTGCGATTCAGTTCGGTATGACCTGTCCAGGTATCTTCAGCAATCCGCTCAACAAGGAGTATCAGCGATTGTTACCGGGAGCTCGGTGGGAGAGTCTGGCGAAGGTTCCCCTTGCGTGGAAGGGGACTGATGACGCAGATCTGACCAGAATGCCCGGGACGCAGGGGTTCGCGGATCTGGTGCAGATTTTTCCAAAGCAGCCACCTGCCGGGGAGCCAGCATGGGTCACCGCGACATTTGCGGAGCGTGGCTTCCTGTGGTTTTCAATGAAGGATCCCGGGATCCTGAAGAGCACCGTATTCTGGATGGAGAATCGTGGCCGTCACGGTCATCCATGGAATGGCCGTAATAATTGTCTGGGCCTGGAGGATGTGACTGCGTTCTTTGCTGAGGGACTTTCGGATTCTGCCGGTGACAATGTGCTGCGAAGAGCAGGAATCGCAACATCGGTGACGCTGTCTGAACAGCAGCCATTTCATGTGCATTACATCCAGGGGGTCGTACGAATTCCTGAGGGATTTGATGTGGTACAGAACGTGACCTTCGAAGATGGCTCCGCGACATTCCATTCGCAAAGTGGTGCTGCTGTCAGCACGGAGGTTCGTTTCGGCTATGTATTTACTGGTACCTTCTGATCGTGACAGAGTCTGATTGTAGCCGTGAATTCTCATCTGTGGCGGTGGCAGGCGAGACTATTCTCAATTCCAGAGTTTGCGGAAAACGGCTGTCAAAATCGGTCGACATCGGTGGGGGGCGGCAAAAGAATTCGTGCGGTTAATGGATTGACAGGGGGCATCAGCAGACTCACACGCGATACCCCCGTAGATAACTTCGCGAGGAAGTCATGTTCAGAACATTTTTTTTGGGACTTTTGATTCTGCCATTGCTGATTGCAGCCGCTCCGGTCACGTCTATCTGGGGAAGTGCTCAGACTGATCAGCAGCGTTGTGAAGCGGAAGCCCGCTACATGGCGAAATTTGGTGTTCGGGGCCATGTGGGACCCAGTATTGGTGGATTCGAGGGAGTCGGCTGGGGAGCTGGTCCTGCGATTTCCACATGTACTCCGGGGCGTCCCATGCGGCTCACCGGAGACGCCGCAGTGAGGGCGGATAACGGGGTCTGGTTCCGCGTCCGTTCCTGGCGTTGAACGATTCTGCAGCGACGAATTCTGCTCAAGTCAGATTCGCAACAGTGTTTGGACGTTCCAACAGTGTTCGCACGTTCCAACGGTGTTCGCACGGTCCAACGGTGTTCGCACGGTCATTGAATCTGCAGATGGCTCTCGCGCCCCCTGATTGTCTGGATCCAAATTGACCCGATCTCAGCCAACGAGCGGCATCCGAGATGTTCTGGCAGGGTGTTTTCGCTGAGTTGCAGCGTTGAACTCAGTTGCAGCGTTGAACTCAGTTGCAGCGCCGTACAGTTCTGGCCTGCATTGTGGCGTCGATGCGACTCCAGCATCGGCTGACTGTCTGAGGGCTGCCACGTGTGTCATCCGTGGACGTGTCTTACCTGAGATTGTTGCGTTGATCAATCTCCCGGCATTCCTGCTCAATCTGCCCGGATTCAGTCGGCTTCGGAACCGTTTTGAAGAATGCTGTGCTGCAGTCGAATCAGGATTTCCTGCGGGATCGTGTGCGGACCTGGAAACTCCAGATAGTCCACAGCATGCCCGGTTTCCTGCAACATATCTCGCAGCAGTTCGGCTGCCTCAATTGGCAGGATCTGGTCTTCGTTTCCGTGGGACATGAGTACGTTGAGTCCCGGGTGTGACTTCGCGAGTTCGCTCCATTCAGTGGAATTCAGGAGTGTTCCGGAGAAGATGCAGAGCTGTGCAACCCTGAGTTGACGTGTCAGAGTCAGATTAGTGGTGACCATTGCGCCCTGCGAAAAGCCTCCGACGATGAATCTGCTGACATCGCAATTCCATTGTTGCTGCATGTGCAGCATTGCGCGATGCAGTTGGTCTGTCGCTGCATCCATCCCGGGGGGAGCAATTCCAGTCAGCTGCTGAAAATCACGTGTCTCGTGCATTGCTGCCAGCTGGGCCATGTTGATTGGCCACCAGGCTCGACCACCGGGCATCCCGGCGGAAGCGAGATCGATTGGTGCGGCAGGAAAGATGAAGCAGCTGGTTGCGGCAACATGCGAGTTGTGTTGCAACAGGTATGCTCCGATGTCTGCCAGATCATTCCCGGGAGCGCCAAATCCATGACAGAGCAGAATCCGTTGCGGATTCGGAGTATCGAGCTGCTTGTCCTGCAGAACAAGTGTATTCAGACCGCCAAATTCTTCTCGCTCAACGGTGATTGCCATAACGATGTCTGTCGCTGTCGTCGGGGTGCTATTTCCAGAGGCCTGCGTCTCTGCCTGAACCGCATGGCAGAATATCGGGAAAGTGTGCTGGCGATTGCGAACACACTACCGTTGCACAGACGCAGGCCGAGCAGAATCACTGCGACTTTGTCGATGGCCATGGCCGTGGCTGCGGGAAGATCGCGAACTGCGTTCTCTTCTGGAGAGCGATTCGGTGTGTACAACGGACCGGGAAGTCCTGCGGCTGAACAACAGTTTCAGCACCCCCATGAGCACCGCCCAGATAATCCTCTCGATTGCCCCTGTGAATCGTGCAACACGGGCAAGCAGGCCGAGTGGGGTAAATGGCAGCGGGCGATTATCAGCAAGCCCATAGTTTTTCTGCTGCCCTTCCTTCCGTTTTGCTCCACGGCGATTCAGCAAACTCCTCAATCCCGGGATGATCAGGAATACTTCATCGGGGCGAGCGTACGTACAGAAACAATGCGGGCATTTGAAGCTCTTCAGCGGCAGCAGCCGATAAATCAGGCTTGTTTCATGCAATTCTCTACGCATCAGTTGTTCGTCGCAGAATCTGCAGTTGTAACTGGTTTTGCGTTGATTGAGCATGGCTGACCCTGGAAACAACAAACAATGCTGGGCGTGTACTGGTTCGGGGCTGAGATTCTGAGCAGGAGAATTCTGTGCCCTGATGCGGCTACAGTGTGAAGGCCGAAAAAAGATTTGAATACGTCAATGATCTGCCTTGATCGGCCCTGCTAAACGATTTGTGAATTTTTGTCGGCAGAACCCTGCTGATCGTCACATCTCTTCACTGATAATTCGCAAAATCATCTGATATCTGGCCTGTTCAGAAAACCTTTGGGAGAGTTTTACTCGTTTTTTTGGGGCAATCGTAACTATACGTACAGTAATGACGGCTGCTGCGGATTCTCGAAAGAGACAGCTTCAGGACAACAAGGTTCATTGAATTACGGCCGGAACAGCTACTCCACCAAGCAGGGAAACACCATCTGAGTTCCTGACTCGGATCGTAAGCCCGTTCACCTGGCCTGTTGCTCCCGCAGGGACTGAAAGATTCAGCATCCCCTGTGTCTGTTCAGCTGACAGTTCAGCTGCTGCTGCGGTGTAGCCTTCCGGCAGACCTTCCAAGCTGATTGTCACTGGTCCTGCAAACAGCGGATGACGAGTCACTTCGAATGTGAGCTGATTTTCAGCACCCGGTTTCAGTGGCAGCGGAGTAGTCGGCAAAGCTACCGAAACGGCGTTGGTGACCGCAAAACGCAGGGGGGCAGACCAGATTCTTGAGGAGGTTGCAGGGGCCAGTGGATGTGCAACTGGATCCGCACTGATGATTCCGTAGATGAATTCGGACGGAGTATCTTCCGGAACGAGAATTCGCAGATTCACTTGTTTCCGGGCAGTGGCCGAAAACGAGAACTCAGGTAAGCCGACGCGTGGTTTGAGTGGCGAATCGGGTTTTGCCGGATCAGTTCTGCGTTCCGGTTCGGTTGAGGTCATTTCAAATCGCAGGAAAGGTGCCATCTCGGCAGTTACGGGAAGAACCTGCAGAGGCAGATCGGCGGTAACGCCTCGGAACAGTACCGGTGGTACAGCATTCGGCACAATCACTGCCGGGACTGCGTCCGCCGGTGCGGATACGAATGTATTTCGGGGAAGCGTCAGAACACCTGCCGCCGTGTTCTGCAGGGGGATTGTGACGCTGGCTGAAACTACAGCTTCGCCACTACCGGCTGTTCCCACAATCTGAAAGCTGTCAGCCGCCTGCACATTGTTCTGTCCTTTCTGGTCTCGACTTAATGTGACAAGCACATCCTGATCTGTTTCAGAAGGAGGGATCTCTGCAGGAATCAACTGCAGACCGTCAGCGCCTTCCAGAGTGAGCTGTACCGGTCCGGTGTAGTGGAAGTTTTCTGCCTTGCGAGTCAGCCTGATTCGGATCGGGACGGACCCATTCACCGGTAGCTGCAGATCACCAGTTGTTGCTGAGAGCTGGAATGCGTGTCTGTCATTGCGAGCAATTTCGATCTGATACAGATGCATTGCACTGCCGCTGCTGTCCACATCACTGATCTGCAGACGCAGCTGTTCCACTTTCTCCGGGACTTTGTAGGCCAGTTTCGGGTCTTCCAGTCCGGCCTGCCCGTCGTCGGCAGCAACCGCTGCATCTCCGTTGAACAGCTGCAGTCGCGGCCGCAGTGCGGAGCCTTCGCTGATGGCGCGAACGATGAATGACAGCGTCTGGCCCGGTGAAACCTTCAGAGTTACGGAATCCGTCTGGCCCGGCTCACTGATGCGGCCGCTGACGAACAATGCCGGTGATGTCTGGGCAGGAAATGATGCGTCGACCGGATCTGCAGCAAACGTCCCTTCCAGTGGTTCGGTCAGAGCCGTGCCCTGGACCACTGTCAGACTGGGTAAGGCAAGTGCGGTGGATCCTGTTGTCAGAGTCGCTTTACCATTGTCCGTCTGCACTGTGAGGGCTTCGGAGAGCCCGGTTTCGCCAATCGTGCGCAGGCCAACGGATCCCTGTGCAAGTACTGACGGATACGCGAGTCCGGACGGTGCCAGATCGCCTATGGTCATTCGCCACGGACTTCCGCCAGGAGCTTTGTACTGCAGATCGTGCAGTTCAACGCTGTAAAGTCCGTCGGCTGGCAGGATGACTGATGCACGGCAGTCACCGCGGAGGGACGGCTGCTGCCATTGCACGGACAATGGTCCTCCGGATTCATTGCGAATTTCAACAACCGGGTCGAGTGCCGAGCCGAGGCGTCGAGCATCGACTTCGACATCGAGTTTCTGTCCGGCCTGACCGCGAATCCAGACCTGTTTTTGTTCAGTTCCGGAGATGACACCAGTGATGGCGACTGGAAATGTTTCCGCTGGATTGTCTGCAGGGAATGCTCCCTCCTGATGACCGGGGATGCTGTCGAAGACCATCGTCAGTGCATTACTGACGCCGGCGGATGTTACGCATCGCGCCAGGTACCTGCCGGGCAGAATGCCAGCCGGAACGGTGACATCAAAGGCAGCGGAAGTGGCTGAATTCTCTGCGACAGGTTCAACGGAGACACCGCTGATATCGGCCAGGAATGTCGCGCCGCCGAGGTTCTGCCCGGAGACTGTGACGCGAGTTCGCACACCTGGCTGGAGAGCCGGCGGAGTGATGCGATTGATCTGCGGCGCGGGTCTGGCGGTCAGCAGCATGTTCGTCTCTGCGGAAATCGCCGCCGCAGCAGTTCCCGCTGACTCCTGAAACAGGGCTGCCGCATCCTCAGCAGAGATTGCCTCTGCAAAGACGCAGAAGTCATCACAGGCAAGGCGTGTGAGTTCGCCGGCGGCAAAGCTGCCGCCGATAATCAGCGGTGTTTCACTCACACAGGATTCAAGCGAGACGTCCTGGATCCATGCTGCATTGCTGTCAATCAGACCACCGGTAGCCTTTGCTGGAGCAACGATCTTCCCATTGACGAACAGTCGGATCCTGATGTCATCAGGGTCAGTGTCTGCATCTGCCCCCGGGGCATCGCCCTGATCAAAGCTGGCGATCAGATGCACACGGCGGGAATAGCTGATGGTTGCATTCACACTGTAGTTGGCGACTTTGTATTCAGTACCATTGTTGACGTAGAGCTGGAAGTTGTCGGAGGCAGGCTGGAAATTGATCCCGTAGTTCGTTGGCTTGCCTTCATTCTGATTGCGGGTTGCAAACAGACCATGGAACTGGTTGTCAGACAAGGGGTGAAGACTGGCGAAGAAGCCAGCAACCGTGACGGCTTTTGTCTGCCTGACGTCAGCCGAGGATTCCACCTGCAGATACTGGCCGGCGTCGGAGTCAAGCAGCAGGGTCTGGCCTGCAGGAGCTTCTGCGAAAACGGCGGGAGCCCACGTGCCTCCTTTGGGAAGCGAAGCCTGATCCTGGACCTGGCCTGATGATTCGGCGAGCGGATTTTTTTCGTCATCGAACGTCAGACGCACGACAGCTCGATCGCGAACATCGGCGGCGGAGCAGGCGTTGCTGAGGACAGCCAGGGTCAGCAGAACAGGAAGACTGATACGAAGCATGAATGTATTCCGGACACGGCAGGATGATGCAGATTCAGGTCGGTTCCGCATGGTCGCAGGACATGCGTTTCAGAGCAAGTCCCGGGAGTATCGCGGCTGCGTTCGGAACCCAAATGCACGAGTTTCGCAGTCAGAATCGTGTGATTGAGCAGGTGGTGAACAAATGCCGCCTGAGGGAGACGGATCTTCTGATATTCCTGGAGTGCTCCGTGGGAGAGAACCGCTTCCTGCAGGTCCTGCAGCGGGAAATCAGGTGTCGTGTGCGGTTCCGTGGCAGGCTGTCGTACTGTTGATCTGAACCCGTCTTGTCGGAGGGCCGGGGGGCCAAAAGGCCTGACCCTGCCAACTGTGCTGAATTCCTGCCGAAAACAGAGTAACCACCGCCGACGGAATTCGTTATTCTGCGACGCGGACAACCGGAATATTCCTCCACCGCTGTGGGCTGCGAAGACCTGCGGTGTGCCGGGTTTACTGTTTTCCTGCAACAGACGGACGGATGGCGATGTCGCAAAAACATCAGACTGCAGGGCTTGCTTCATGGAACCCGCTGCTGGCGCGGCGGGACGTGCTGCGTTGCGGCTCGGTGTCAGCGGCCGCATCACTGCCGCTGCTGGCGGGCTCAACTGCCGCCGCAGCTGCAACGGCCGATTCCGTGATCATGCTGTGGATGGGCGGCGGGGTCACCCATCTGGATTCGTTTGATCCCAAGCCGGATGCTCCGGAGCAGATTCGTGGAACACTGAGAGCGATAGATACTGCCCTTCCCGGCGTTCATTTCGGTGAACCGATGCTGCGGATGTCGGAAGTGGCCGATGAACTGACGCTTGTCCGCAGCTTTTCACACGACAGCAATGATCATCTGCTCAGTCAGGTTTATACGTTGTGCGGTCGCAGGGTGACCGCCGCAGAATTGTTCAAACATCCCAATGTCGGCTCGGTCGTCCGGCATCTGCACGGTGATCGCAATGGGCTTCCGGGATACATCGCAGTTCCCGGAATTACTCGACCGGGACCACCACCGCACAATCTGTTTGTGGGTGGCTGGCTGGGTCAGGGGGTTGCACCATTCTGTACGGGGGGCGTTCCGGAGCAGCCTGATTTCACCGTGGGGGAAAAGCAGGCAAACCCCAGTCCGATTGTGGACGACGAGCCGGCTCCGCGCGACCTGCAGCTGCTCGACGGGCTGACCGCTGCACGGTTGCGGAATCGTCTGCAGCTGCAGCAGACGCTGGACCAGACACGACGGAATCTGGAGGGATCTGTCGGAAAGGGTGTGCAGGAATATGACCAGGCCTACAAGCTGCTCACGTCTGAATCTGTGCGGACGGCATTTGAGCTGGATCGTGAATCAGAGCCAACTCGAGAGCTTTATGGCCGAACAAAAATTGGTCAGCGCTGCCTGCTGGCTCGCCGACTGGTGGAAGCGGGCGCAGGTTTCGTGATGGTGGATTATGGCTACGACCCGGACTACGGCAATCTGTGGGACAACCACAATGCGGCAGGTCAGGGGTTTCCACATGTGTCCGAATTGTGCATGCGGGGGTATCATCTGGCCGGCATGGATCGTGCTTTTGCCGGGTTGATTTCTGACATGCGTTCCCGCGGGCTGCTCGACCGCACGCTGGTTGTGTTTCTGACCGAATTTGGCAGGACGCCGAAAATCAATGCAGCCGGCGGACGCGATCACTGGGGGATGTGCGGATCAGTGTTCTTCGCCGGCGGCGGAGCTCAGCGGGGCGTTGTAATCGGGGAATCCGATGAGCAGGCGGCATGGCCCGTAACTCAGCCGTGGGGTCCTGCCGACATTGCTGCGACCATCTATACAGCGCTGGGCGTGGATCCGGATGACCGAATTCGTGATCAGTTCGGTCGCCCTGTCCCCGTGCTCGACCATGGCCGAGCGATCGAGGGTGTGTTCTAGCAGCGGTGTCTCGTGCCGGGGGGAACTGCGGCAAGGCGTTCCTGAGTCTCGCTGTTTTGAGGTGTGCGCCGCTGCGTCCGGTACTTCTTTAGACATCTGCCGCGTGCATTGTGCTGCCGTCTGCGGCGACAGCGGCCGGATATTTCGGCGATGCGAAACGTGAAAGCAGACGCGATCCCTGATGATACAGGTGAGCAGATCATGCGGGAGCTGGCAGCTGCGGATCTCCTGTCCTGCTGCTGCCTGGATATTCAATTCGCACCCGTTATGCTCCCGCTGTGATCCGTGACCTCGCTCCCGGATCTGCTCGGAAATCAATACACAGGAAGATTCAGTCAATGTCGAAATCAGAACGTCTGCAGCCGGATCAGCTGCGGAGTCATCGTTACCTGGGGCCGGATGATCTGCGTTCCTTTGGTCATCGTTCGCGTCAGAAGCAGTCCGGATTCTCCACTGAAGAATTTGCCGGGAAGCCGGTGATCGGGATTCTGAACACATGGAACGATCTGATTTCCTGCCACGCTCACTTTCGGCAGCGCGCGGAGGAGATCAAACGCGGAGTCTGGCAGGCGGGCGGGTTTCCGGTTGAGATTCCGGTGATGGGGCTGAGTGAGACGTTCATGAAGCCGACTTCGATGTACTATCGCAACTTTCTGGCGATGGAAACCGAGGAAGTGCTGCGGACCTACCCGATTGACGCAGCGGTGCTCATGGGAGGCTGTGACAAGACCACCCCTGCCCTGCTGATGGGGGCGCTCAGCGCCGACGTTCCGTCAATCGTGATGCCGGGTGGCCCGATGAACAAGACGTCATGGCGTGGAGAACCGCTGGCGAGCGGGACGGATGTCTGGAAGTACTGGGCGGAACGCGGAGCCGGTCGGCTGTCATGCGATTCGTGGTGTGAACTGGAAGATCATATCGCTGCGTCACCCGGACACTGCATGACGATGGGCACAGCCTCGACGATGACGGCACTGGCAGAAAGCATGGGGATGACCATGTCGGGGGCCAGTTCCGTCCCCGCGACTCATTCGGGGCACAGCCGCATGGCTGCTGCGACAGGACGTGCGGCAGTGGAGATTGCCTGGCGGGACCTGCGGCCTTCGCAGGTGCTCACCGCACAGGCCTTTGAAAACGGCATGACTGCTCTGATGGCACTTGGTGGCTCGACCAATGCGATTGTGCATCTTCTGGCAATGGCCGGCCGCAGCAGGGTTGGACTGAGCCTCGAAGACTTCGACCGGATTTCTCAGCGGACCCCGGTTCTGGCCAACCTCCGCCCCACCGGAAAATACGTGATGGGTGATTTCTTTGAAGCTGGCGGATTGCGAGCCTTGCTGGCACGTATTTCGGATCTGCTGCATCTGGAAGCGGGGACAGTGGAATTCCGCACGCTGGGAGAATCGCTTGAGGGAGCGGAATGTTACGACGACGATGTGATCCGGACGCGTGACAATGCGATCTGTGAGTCGGGAAGTCTGGCGGTGCTGCGTGGCAACCTGGCGCCGGACGGCTGTGTGATCAAGCCGGCCGCTGCGGAGCAGGACCTGCTGCGGCATCGTGGCCCGGCTGTGGTGTTCAGGGATTATCCGGATCTGAAGGCACGGATTGATGATCCATCACTGCAGCTCACCAGGGATCATGTCATTGTCCTCCAGAGTGCCGGACCACTGGGGGCACCTGGCATCCCTGAATGGGGAATGTTGCCGCTGCCCAGATATCTGCTGGAACAGGGCGTGCGCGACATGGTGCGGATCAGCGATTCGCGCATGAGCGGGACCAGTTACGGGGCCTGCGTACTGCATGTGTCACCGGAGTCATTTGCGGGCGGACCATTGGCCCTCGTCCGAACAGGTGACATGATCGAACTGGACGTAGAAGCTCGAACGCTGAATATCGACGTCACTGAAGCAGAACTGGCCAGTCGTCGCGAACAATGGGAGCCGCCCGAGCCGCGGTTCACACGGGGTTATGGAAAGCTGTATGAGGAGCAGACCACGCAGTCACATGAGGGCTGTGATTTTCGTTTTCTGCATCACGATGGCAGCGATCCTCCTCCGCCTGCGATTCACTGATGCGGCGTTTGTTCAGGATCTGCGGATTGTGGACGTGCTGCTGGGGACGTGCAACTGCAGCGAATCAGCAGCTGCGATTCAAGAGTCGTGCTCAGCGACTCACGTGCTGAGCAGTGCTGCCGGATTCTGATCCACAAGATGACAGCGAAGAAGGCAGACGGATGTATCTGGTACCAATTGCAACTGACGACGGCCTGCAGATTCCGGCTGTGGAGACAATCCGGCAGTATCAGGTAGTTCGCAGGGGTGTCGGCCCCACGGTCAGTGATGCTCTGGCCGGAATGAACGAAGCTGCTGCACTGCTGGCGGTCTGCAGTGCTGACGACGCCGAAGTCTGCGGCGAGATGATCCGTCAAGGACTGAACGCGGGCTTCACAGCAGCATCGTCGGGAAGGCTGGCCTGTTTCCGGGCGGAGACAATCCCTGAGGATCTGCGGGTCTCGCTCCCGGCGGCAGTGTTGCCGTACTGCCGAAGACTGGACGGGGAACTGCTGCTGGTGAGTCGAGAGGCCCTGAGCACACTTGATCCCGCTGGTCCGCTCACCGATTCCCTCTGGGGGCAGTTATCAGAGGCAGTTGCGTTTCCGCAGAGTCCAGGGCTGGAGAGCCTGCCGGCTGCGGTGGCAAAGCGTCCGGCACTCCGCCTGCGAACGGTCACTGCCGTGGCGGGCAGACTGGCAGTGCAGCTGCGGCAGGATGAATATGGAGCGGACTGTCTGGGGGCGGGGCTGCTGCTGCTTCATGATTACCTGGATGATTCACATCAGCTGTCGCAGCGGAATGAAGGATCTGGCCGCCCACGAACGGCAGATTACTGGCATGGCATCATGCATCGTCGGGAACCCGATGCCGGGAATGCCGCTTACTGGTTTCGCCGCGTCGGCAGTCATCCGATTCTGCAGGAAATCGGCGACTCGCTTGAAACCTGGATCCGCCAGCTGCAGCTGGGCCCTGCCGTTGGAGCACGTGCCGCCGTACTGACCGGTGCTGGTGGTGTGCTCGATCCGTTTCGGCTGATTGAGCTGTCGACGGAAGTACTGCGAACGGCTGATCCGGTCGCGGATCTGACGCTGCGAATTGTGCAGTACCTGGAGATGCTGACTCTTCTGCGCTTCGGATTGCGTCAGAGCGAATCGGAATAGGGGACTGCATCGGGCCATTCGACACTACGGGGGGTGTCCGGGTCGGTCTGTTCAACGTATTCATAGAGTGGTGCGTCCGAAGCTTCCGCCCGCACATCGAGCATTTCCGGCGCCGCAATTTCCTCAGGGCTGCGGATTGTTCCGGTGATGGTCAGCGTGATGTAGGTCAGAAACAGCAGCAGTCCCATGGTGATCCCGTTGGAAGTGGGATTGTTACCGAAGATCTTGACCGCGCTGCCAGCGGACCGCGAGAAGCGAATCTGAGAGCCGTCCCATTGAATGCTGTAGAATTCGTCCAGTACCAGGTGTGACAAAAAGCCGGTGGCGACCCCGCAGGCCATCAGTGCTCGGACGCGCAGGTCGCTGGAGTGATAGCTCAGAAAGGTGAGTTCGCCAGCGATGATCAGTGCTGGAATACTGTGGAACATGCCGCGATGAACGGTGCATCGTGCGAGTATCGACGGCACGATAAATCGCACGAATGCCCAGGTCAGCAACGCGAACAGAAATGTTCGGTCTGTGGACATCCCCATCGATGAAGCATGCTGCATCAGCAGGATCGGAGTGAATGCGGCTGTCAGCGTGGTGAGTTCACGGACCGGGCGACCGCTTTGCGAATCGAGATCCGGGAGCATCCCGGCGAGCCATGTCAGGCAGGAGGCTACGATTGCCTGAACAACTCCGAACCCGCCGAAGGTGACTGCAGCAGCTCCGTAGGAGACGCCCAGCATTCCGCTGACGGTGATGTGTTCACGGTATCCTGCCATGTGCTGGGTAGTTTCCGGGGCTGGCCTGCGACAGGTTGATCTGCGGGACTGCTGCTGCAGCGTCAGGTTCGAGCGAATGCGTTGTGTTTCAGTAGAGCAGAGTCAGCGGCGAGCACGTTTCGGCCGCATGTTGTGGGAGTCTGCAGTCGCAGCATTACGTCCGAATCGGTACTGCCAGCATCGTGCCGCTGCTCGCGTGCTTTAAGCCGGAATCCTAATCCCGGTGCCGTTTCGAGGACAGACGATTTCGGTGAAGTGACGCTGGAAACACTCGGGTTCAAAAGGTTTTCAACGCAGATTCCGCGAATTTGAGTGGATGATAAGTCGTCGGTGTGCTCGGTCTTCTGTGTCGCTGAAGTAGTTGTAACAGTTTTGGTTGCAGTGATTGTGCGGTTTGCAGGGGCTGAAATTCACATCTGCGGAGTGCCGTCATCAGGTGCTGTATCCTGGCTGTTTTTCCCAACCGGAATCGTCTGCGTGTTCGTTTGACTTTATCGTGACCGATCGACATTTGGGCGGGCGAGGTAGCCGGAAGGTGGTAAATTTTGTCAGCCCCTGATTTGTCTGCACAGCGGCATACTGATCAGCGTTTTGCGGGGGCATCGATTCCATCTGCTGCGGTCTGAGTCATGTTCAATTCTGAGCGAATCAAATCGGACGTTCTGGCGTTGTGTCTCCTTGGCATTTTCGGTGGCGGCGGAGGCCCAGCCCATGACTTCCTGAAGGTAGTTCTGGGCGATGACGAAAAGCGTGGCGGCGATACTGGAAGCGGACGTTGCGCCCTTCCATATGGTCTTCCATGAAGCCGAGGTATTCCGACTCGGTATGCT
>JALQUR010000072.1 GCA_023260695.1 Planctomycetaceae bacterium | reverse complement strand
TGAAGGGCATGCTGACCGGCCCGGTGACTATCCTCAACTGGTCCACGTGTCTCACTCACCCGCTACCTGATCGAACAAGAACGTGACCACGGCACGATCCCGCCGCAGTTGCGATTGCTGCTGGAAGTGGTTGCGCGTTCGTGCAAAGGCATCAGCCTCTCGGTCACCAAAGGCGCGTTGGGGGATATTTTGGGTGCCACCGAGTCCGAAAATATTCAGGGTGAAGTGCAGAAGAAGTTGGACATCATTGCGAACGAAGTCTTGATCGAAGCCAATGAATGGGGTGGTCACCTCGCCGCAATGGCCAGTGAGGAAATGGACAGCATCCACGTCATTCCTAATCGCTACCCGCAGGGCGAATACCTGTTGCTGTTTGACCCTCTCGACGGCTCCAGCAACATTGATGTGAATGTCAGCATCGGCACCATCTTCAGCGTTTTAAAGAAGCCTACCAACAGCCCCGCTGTATCGGGCTGCATCTGTCAGTTCGGCCCTGCCGTGTCGGTGCGGATTCTCTTCTTTAACCGGAAATTTTCAGCTATGCGTAAGTATTGTTTTTCGCTGCTGGGATTACTTTTGATCCCAGGTTGTGGCGGTGACAGCTCAAATACGGTGGAAGCACCGACGACAGTGATTGAGGCGACTGACGACGCGCCAGTTTCAGGATCTGATGTGCCGCCTCCTCCTCCGCTCGAATTACCGCCCGAATAAATCTGAGCGGGAAACGACTGAGTATTACAGAGGCCTTCTCCTTGTGGAGAAGGCCTTTTTTTGTTGCAGATGGTTTGGCGATCGCCTGGCGGCTGCGCTGGATTGAGTGGCCACATTGTCGCAGGACGATGAAATGGAATTCCCTGTCTGGCTCGATTCGATTCCAGTGCGCTGGTTGGATATGATTCCTGCATGAGCAATTCCCTGAGCAATGAGCACGCCCCTGCGGCCGTCCAGCTGATGCGGCGACGACGAACCCCGGTGCGTTCGCTCAAAGGGTTTCGTAAGAGCCATCAGGTTCCGGGTGAATACAGCGACTGGACCGCTGCGTTCGCTGCCCGCATAGCTGCCGAGGATCTGAACGAGGATATCGGGCAGCGGCATTCCGAGTTTCGTCGTCAGCTGGGGCTCCGCAGGGTCGATATGCAGGTCAGCGATCCTGAAGGTGGTTGTGCTGCGATACGGACACCGGGGTTTGAATATCGAGTTGAGATTCAGCTGGCCGAAGACAGCCCGTCAGAGGTTGAGTGGTGCTGGCAGCTTGGTGACTTCGGGAATGCCGAACAGGCATTGGGTGGTGGGCTCGACGTGGTGTTCAGCAGTTTTTTTGACACCGTCGAATTTCAGCCGGTGACACCAGTGCCGTTGGAGGGATTCGTCGATGCGCTTGAAGCAGCACACCCGAACGGGGTCGAGATTGATTACGACCACCATTTAACCTGGTGTCGCCTGCAGATTCGTGGACTGGCGGCCGAGCTGCTGCTCACGTCCGACTCCGTTGCTCTGACCCTGCACACGGCCGCCGCTCCAACGGCCCTGTTAGCTGCATTTCAGTCCGTCCAGCGACAATTCCTGTCTCCGCGCAATCAAGATTTCCGGTCGTAGTCTGAATCTGCGACGGTCGTGGGGACATCCACAGCTCCCGGCATGGTTTGCGGGATATGCAGTCTGAACGGAACAAGCTTGTGACGTTTATTCGGGTTGATCCGACTGTCAGCAGATGTCACCGCTCCTCTGTTCGGTGCGGCAGAATCCACCGAAAAAAACTTTTCCATGGTAATCCCAGCGTTCGATACGGAGACGGCGGGGGCAGGTCAAAGGATGTCCGGTCCCTGCAGAAATTTCCTGCCCCCGTTTCCAGAGGTCGTATCGGGGGAAAACGAACAAAGGCGGATGGATCCGCGCCAAAGCACGGCTGCTTTCTGAAGGAGAAGCCTGGATGGCGCGCAAACACTTTTCGGTTCTCGGTTCTGTCGCCCTGCTGTCGCTGGGGCTGGCAGCCGGGGGACACCTCGAATCTCTCAGACTCACAAGTCACGCAACAGCGGTCCCTGCAGCAAAGGCCGTCGGCCCTCGCGCGTCGCAACTGGCAACCGCTCTGCTGGAAAGCGGTCAGCACATCTCTGATCTGGCTGCTCAGGTACTGCCATCAGTTGTGCATATTCAGGCCGTGCGGATCGAGAATGACCGTCGGATCGAGGAAACGGGGTCCGGGGTACTGGTGCGGTCAGAGGCTATCCGCGGGCTGTTTATTGTGACCAACCAGCATGTGGTTCGTGGTGCCGAACTTGAGAGTATCGATCTGGTGATGCCGAATGGTACGGAGCAGCATCCCTACCGTGTCTTCAGAGATTCCGAGAGTGACATCGCGGTCCTGCAGGTTCGCGATGATGGTCAGGCTGCCGCCACATGGGGCGACAGTGATTCTCTGCGAATTGGCCATTTCGTGCTTGCTGCAGGAAGTCCATTCGGGCTGAGTCAGTCAATCACGATGGGGATCGTTTCTGCAAAGGGGCGTCGGGATCTTTCGCTTGAAGCCGGGCAGAATCTGACAAACCAGGATTTTCTGCAGACGGATGCGGCAATCAACCCTGGCAACAGTGGTGGCCCGCTGGTGGATATGTACGGGAATGTCGTTGGTATCAACACAGCGATAGCGTCCAGTGGTGGCGGTAACGAAGGAATTGGCTTCAGCATTCCCAGTAATCTTGCTCGCCGAATCGTTGACCAGCTGGTGAGCACCGGCCGTGTCCGCCGGGCCTATCTGGGCGTAGAGCTGGACAATGATTTCAGCCAGAGTACTGCTCAGCGGCTGGGGCTCACGGTCCCCAAGGGTGCCCGCATTGTCCGCGTCTACAATCAGCAGAATTCTCCGGCGGTGATGGCCGGCCTTCGTCCCGACGATGTTGTCGTGTCCTTCAACGGTGTCGAGATCGTTGATGAGAACCACCTGATCAATCTTGTCAGTCTGTCCGAAATCGGGGCTCCGATAGAGATGGTGATTTTTCGGGGCCAGCAGCGGGCCGTTGTTCAGGTGAAGTTGCTGGACCGTGAATCTTACCGGACAGCAAGCGATCCTCGCGGTACCTTCAATACCCGTTGAGCTGTATTGAGCAGCTGCATTCTGCTGTTCAGCCTTTGGGAGAACGTCAGGTCTGATCGACGCCGAATTGCAATTGGCTCATCCCGACGGATAATAAAACGAGGCCCGGCGTCCTTTGTTGGCGGCGGGCCTTTTTCCTGATGACCCCGATGGATATTCCCGGGCATCAGGCATCCGACGGGCGGCAATTTGCCGCTGCTGCGAACAGTTTCATTCTGCAGAATGTTCATAGATGTCCGAGACAGAACCGTCCTCTGCTTCAGCCCGGCCGGCTCCACGCGAACTGCTGCCGATGGATATCCAGCTGAAGGATATTCAGCCCGGGGGGGGAATCATCATCCGGCTGGAGCAATGGTGGGGCTGCATTCGCCGCAGCCTGCTTCGTGTTTTCTGCCGCGGCTATGTTGCTCGAATGCAGGCATGCAGAAAGGGAGATTTCAATCCCTGTCCCCATGATGTGCTTGATCCACGGGATCTGAAATTTCACAAGAATCAGGGTGGCTGGTACTGGGATCCCGCAGATGATCCATTTGTCTGGCGGGATCGTCTGCCATTTGCTCGCGTAGGCCTTGCTGAGCTGCTGGTGATGACCGGGGTGGCGGTCAGCATTGCCATAGCGGCGTGGTACTGGTCAGGGACAGTTGTCGGATTGCTCCGTGGAGTTGCCCTGTTGCTGATGGTGGCGGCGATTGTTGTCGCCGGTCTGATTGCCTGGTTCTTTCGCAATCCTCGACGAACGGTTCCAGCGGAGCCAGGTCTGGTGATCTCCCCTGCGGACGGGAAGGTTGTAGAGATCGAGGAGATTCCGCACGACGACTTCATCGGGGGACCGGCAACAAAGATTGGAATCTTTCTGTCAATCTTCAATGTCCATATCAATCGAGCGCCGGTTGCTGGAAGAGTGATCGGTCTCACTTATCGTCCGGGGAAATACCTGAATGCTCTGCGTCCGGAATCCGCACGTGAGAACGAACAGCTGGCGGTGCTGCTGGAGGAGGATGGGCCGAGGCATCGGGGGATGATTGTGCGGCAGATTACCGGAGCGATTGCGAGGCGTATTGTCTGCTGGCTGAAACCGGGAGACCAGCTTGGACGGGGTGAGCAGTTTGGAATGATCAAGCTGGGCTCAAGAACGGAACTTGTGATCCCGTCGGAAGCTGGTCTGCGGATTCTGGTCAGGCCGGGTGATAAGGTGCAGGCTGGCAGCAGTGTGATGGCGAAGTATTCGAACGACTGACGAATTCTGCTGATCTGTTCCATCGGCAATGCTCAGATCTGCGTGCCGGGGCAGACTTTAGTTCGGGAGCAGCTGGAATCATGTCTGAACATGAGATCCGCGGAACGGGTAAAACGCGCAGGCAGAAGGTCTTCGCTGTTCTGCCGACGCTGCTCACGCTCTGCAACGCAGCGTGCGGATTTGCTGCGGTGACAATCACTGCAAAAGTCGGCCCGGAGCATTTTGGGGGCACTGAGCTGATCACGGCATCCCAGCTGATTTTTCTGGCCATGCTGTTCGACATGCTTGATGGCAGTGCCGCCCGGCTGACTCAGCAGTCATCGGATTTCGGAGCACAGCTGGACAGTCTTTGTGACGCGATCAGTTTCGGGCTGGCGCCGGCATTTATTTTCCTGCAGCTGTCTCATCCGGACCATCGTCTGATGGACAGTCTGACAATGCCGCTGCTGTACATTCACCCGCGTGTTCTGTGGGCCATCGCTGTGTTGTTCATGACCTGTGCGATTCTGCGACTTGCTCGCTTCAATGTGGAGACCGATGAGGAAGACAGTCACGAATTCTTCAGCGGGCTTCCGTCTCCGGCTGCCGCCGGGGTTGTTGCGTCTCTGCCAATCGGGCTGAGGAAGCTCCGAGAACTGCTGGCACCCTCCGGACATCTCAGCTTCCTGGAAGTGTCCTGGTTCCTGCCCACGGTGGCACTTCTGGTCCCTGCAATTACTCTGGCAACTGCGGTGCTGATGGTGTCGCGTCTGCGATATCCGCATGTCTTCAGTCAGATGGTCCGCGGAAGACGGGGGCGGATGCAGATCCTGCAGATCGTTTTCAGTCTGGTGTTACTGTTCATTGTCCGTGAGCTGGCTCTGCCAGTGCTGTTCTGCTGGTTTGCATTTTCTGAACCTGTCCGATGGTCATGGCAGCACTGGTTCAGAAGATCTTCTGTGCAGTAGTGGTTTGAGCTGGCTGTGGTCGTGAGCACGGGCAGCGGTACTTTCGGTTGACGCATTGGATTCAGCCTGAGCGAGGGAGAGGTGTCGGCACCGCACGCGGCTGTACCGACAGTGAACTGCATGAGACCCTATTTGCTGATGCTGGGCGGTGCAGTTTCGTTTGCCGTAATGGGGACGCTGGCTCACGCCGCGGGGAAGTACTGCGAATGGCAGCTGATCGCGATTGCTCGTTCGCTGGTGGCAATGCTGCTCGCGCTGGCGCTCACACGTCTGCATGGAGCTCAGCTGGTGTTCTGTCGCCCGCGAGTGCTGTGGCTCCGCAGCCTGGCCGGCAGCGCCAGTGTGATGTGCAATTTCTTTGCTCTGTCGCAATTGCATGTCGCTGATGCTCTGACGCTGATCAACATGTTTCCAGTGTGGATCGCGGTACTTTCATGGCCGATGCTGGGGAAAGTGCCGTCACGTGACGTCTGGCTGAGTGTGGGTTGCTGCATGACCGGAGTTGTACTGATGTACCAGCCTGGCGTCTCCGCGGGGATCGGGACATTGCTTGGATTTACAGGTTCCATCACAAGTGCGATTGCGCTGATTGGGCTGCACCGACTCAGGGGGATTGATCCGAATGCAATTGTTGCCCATTTTTCGGCAGTCTCCGTACTGACACTGATCGGTGTGATTATTGTGAGTCCTCTTTCTGACCGCACCCTGACAATGCTGATTCACAAGCCGATGCTGCCGGCATTGCTCGTTGCTACCGGTGTATTCGCCGGAATCGGGCAATTGCTGCTGACACGTGCGTTCGCGGCTGGTGCTCCAGCGCGAGTCAGTGTGGTTTCACTCAGCCAGGTGGTCTTTGCAATGGGCTTTGACTACTTTCTCTGGCAACGTGAGCTTGAATGGCAGATGCTGCCGGCAATGTTGCTGATTCTGGCCCCGACGGCGTGGATGATTCTGCGGCGTCCACGTGGGACCGGTCAGGCGGCTTCGTCTGCAACATGACGGTGTCGCCAATTCGCAGATTCAGAGCAGTTTCCTCAAGGGTCACTTCGATGTGGTGATCAAAGACGTGACGGACGGTGGCGCCTGCCGGAATCGCGATCTCCGGCAGTGCTGGAACGCCAGGGGTCCTGCGGCCTGCGTCAAGAATGCAGACCCCAAGTGACGGTCGTGAGCGAACTCGCAGCTGAAGCAGTGAAGCCGTTTCCTCCAGACTCTCGACCGTCGCACTGGAAGAATCCTGCAGGATATGAGCCGTATCAGCAAAGCTGCGGAAATCTGTCGGGAAATCGATGAGTACGATTGCCGGAGCCCGCTGAGTAATGTGTTGCACCATCAGCCTGCACGAGCTGATCACAGCAGAGGTGCGATCCCTGAACGATTTCGGATCATCCAGGCAATCCGCACCGGGGTGCTGGATGGCAAGTCCGGATACCCGGACACCTGTCAGCAGCTCCGTAGCCCGGGCGAGATCACCGGTGTCGTGTCCGGGACGCAGCCCTCCCGGACTGTTGCCGGGATCGATCTGAATGATGACTCCGACTGTCGCATTTGCCGCTGCTGCCGCCGTGCGGATCCATTCAACATGCTGAAAATGATCAACGGTAACGTGCACTGCAGTCTGACACGCAAGCCGGCCAAGTTCCTCGATCTGGTCGGGCGTGATGACCGGGTCGGTCAGGATCCAGGTCACATTCTGAAATGTGACCTGGCAGCGATGCAGTATCGAGTTGCAGGCGAGCGCTGCGGACGGCCGTCTGGCGGCAAGCAGCAGTTGTGCTGGCTCGTCGATCCTGACCCGGTTTGTAAGGAGTGTGTCAAGTGCTTTGGCTGACGTGATGACGGGGATCGTGCTGCGGAATCCTCCCTGCCAGGGCGGAGGAATTTCTGCAGCACGATTGCTCGAATCGAGTTGCCCGTCTGCTGGCTCCGGATTCACCGATCGGACTCCAGTTGCTGACGAAGTTTCCGCACCCGCTGAAGCCGTTCGGCAGAACCCCACGTCGGGTGCAGAACATCAACGACACCGATGATACGGGAGGCTTCCTGACGGTTCCCGGAGAGCACTGCAATGCGAGCGAGTTGCAGGGACGCTTCCAGCCAGTCGTTCTGTCCTGCCGGTGTTACCTGCTGCACATGGAGCCAGAACT
>JALQUR010000063.1 GCA_023260695.1 Planctomycetaceae bacterium | reverse complement strand
ATCCCGCGACAGCACCTCGCGATAGTCCTCGTAAACGTCGATGGCGACCTGCCGTCCCTGTTCCGACATGCGGCGAGTGTAGGCAGCTTTGGCGTTTTCAGCATGAGCAGAGTCGACGTCACAGACGGCCTTTACATCACCAAAAGCGGTTGCACGCCGACCGTCACCCGTTCCCTGACCACCGCAGCCAATGACGGCAAATGTGGGGCGCTCATTCGGTGAACGACTGGCACGTACACTGCCGCCGACAAACAGGCCAAATGTCGGCATTGCCGCCACGGCCGCTGACTGTCCAAGGAAGCTTCTGCGATTCTGGCTGTTCACTGTCAGTCCCTCCGTCGCAAGTAATAAATCCGTTTTCGACGCAAGACGCTGAAATGCAACTTGTCTGAAGTCACTAACCTGAGCCGGGAGCCGATATCTGCCGGTAACACCACCGCCGACTTAACACCCGCCAAGCTACGCCAACTCCACGCGAGCAACTCCGAGGAATCGCCCAGAGACTTCACCGGCAGCTCAGTGATGAGACGGCACTTCCCGAGTGGTGTGATTTCCGCACAGCAGATACGTCTCCCCGAGAAGTCGCAGCGATTCAAGTCAGGCGATGATCTCTTCGATCGGATCAACGTGCTCCACACCGACCAGTCGCTGATCGAGGCCGCCGAAGAAATACGACAGCCGATTCGGATCCAGTCCCATCTGATGCAGAACCGTCGCATGCAGGTGCTTCACGTGCAGCGGACGATCCACCGCAGTAGATCCCAGCTCATCAGTGGATCCCACACTGATCCCTCCCTTGATGCCGCCCCCCGCCATCCACATGGTGAAGCCGTAGGAGTTATGATCGCGACCTGTTCCCTGAGCATACTCTGCGGTAGGCTGACGACCGAATTCCCCGCCCCAGACCACCAGTGTCTCATCGAGCAGATTCCGCTGTTTCAGGTCCTTCAGCAACGCAGCGATCGGCTGGTCCGTACGACCGGCGTGGTAATTGTGGTTCTTTTCGAGGTCACCGTGTGCGTCCCAGTTATCGTCGTTGTGAGCTCCCCCGGAATAAATCTGGATGAACCGCACTCCACGCTCAACCAGGCGACGCGCCAGAATACATTTCCTCGCAAAATCCTCTGTCTGCGGATTGTTCAGTCCGTACAGTTCCTGAGTCGTCTGTGTCTCGTCCTGCACGTCTACAGCTTCCGGGGCGTACTGCTGCATCTTGTAAGCCAGTTCATAGCTGGCGATGCGGGCGGCAAGGTCTGAATTGTCCTCCCGGGCAGCAAGGTGCGCACGGTTCTTTTCGAGCAGGCGATCGAGCAACCGGCGCTGCGAGGACTGAGTCATTCCTGCTGGAGGAGCCAGGTCCAGAATTGGCGCCCCCTGCGATCGCACAACAACCCCCTGATAACTGGCCGGCATATAACCACTGGACCAGTTCTTCGCGCCGCTGATGGGGCCTCCCTTCTGATCCAGCATCACCACAAAGCCCGGCATGTTCTCATTCACGCTGCCAAGGCCGTAATTCACCCACGATCCCAGAGCCGGACTGCCGCTGAGCACCTTGCCGGAATTCATCATCAGCATTGCCGATCCGTGAATCGGCGAATCGGCGGTCATTGAATTCAGGAATGCGATGTCATCGGCACAACTGCCGACATGCGGAAACAGATCGCTCACCCACTTGCCGCACTCCCCGTATTGCCGGAATTTCCATTTCGGCTCCACAATCCGACCGCCGTTCTTCTTGCCGCCGCGACCAAAGGTCTTTACGTCGACCGTCTTCCCGTCCATTCCGTACATGTCCGGCTTGTAGTCGAACGTGTCGATATGGCTGGGACCGCCGTACATGAACAGGAAGATCACACTTTTCGCTTTTGGGGCAAAGTGCGGCGGTTTCGGTGCCAGTGGATTCATCGCTGCTGGATCATCGGCACCCGCCAACTGCTTCGCAAAGAATCCGTCATTCGACAACAACGACACCAGCGGCAGAGCACCGAATCCACAGCCCGTCTGCCACAATGCCTCTCTTCGAGTACGTCCGCAGAACTGTTTGCGGGAATCGCTGTTCATATATTTCACTCCTGTCACCCTTAATCGTTCGTCGGTGCTGTGCGGTCACATCGCACCGTCGTCGTGTAAGAACTGTTCTGGCGGTAATGCTCGCTGACCTTCCTGAGAACTCAGGCAGTCCGCTGGAGCTGGTCATTCCACGGCATCAATCCAGATAAACAAATTCGTTCGTGTTCAACTGCAGCAGACAATAGATTCTTAACGCTTCCCCTGCACTCACCTGCTCTTCCGCCTGCAACTCCTGCAGAAACTTCAGGTCCTCCGCCACAACGGCAGCATCAGGCTGCCTTCCGGTGGTCAGGGCGATTGCGAACGCCAGCTGATCAGCCAGCGAATCCGGCTTTGCGGCGGTAATCCGCGCCACAAACAGCTCGGCCTGCTGATTCAGAAAATCGCTGTTGAGCATTCCCAGCGCCTGAGTCGGTACGGTAGTGGTCACTCGTACCGCACAGGCCGTATCGGTTTCCGGAGCATCAAAGCCCGAAAGCATGGGATGCCGCAGTGATCGCTTCACATGGATATAAACAGAACGACGTGCTGAATCCTCTGCCGATGAACGCCCCCAGGCCGCTCCCGGTCGCGATGCTGTTGCCAGTACTTCCTGTGAGAGTGGTGGGAAAATCGGCGGACCAAACATCTTCAGATTCAGTGTTCCGGTCACTGACAGGATTGAGTCGCGAATCTCTTCTGCCGTCAGACGGCGCAGATTGAATCGCCAGAACAGATCGTTGTTCGGGTCGGTTGTCAGCGCTTTCTCATCGCCAGCTGATGACATCTGGTACGTACTGGACATCATGATCAGCTTGTGCAGTCGCTTCAGACTCCAGCCCTGATTCACAAGTTCGCTGGCCAGCCAGTCAAGCAGCTGCGGATGTGTCGGTGGCGTCCCCTGATATCCAAAGTCACTGGTGCTGCGCACAATCCCGCGTCCGAAATGATGTTGCCAGAGTCGATTGACCACGACTCGGGATGTCATTGGGTTTTCCGGGCTGGTGATCCATTCTGCCAGAGCTGTACGGCGACCTGAGGAATCTGCCGCAGCGTTCTCTTCGATCTGCGGAGCCGGGGGATTGAGAATTGCGGGAAATGCCGCCTGCACCTCGTCGCCCTTCATGGATGGCAGGCCGCGACCCAGAATCCAC
>JALQUR010000057.1 GCA_023260695.1 Planctomycetaceae bacterium | reverse complement strand
ATTCCGGTCTGTCTTGACGAACTCTGGGGAAGTCTGTTCAGTTATGAGGGTGGTCGTTTCTTCTGGAAGAAGCCCCGCAACTGGCCTTATCCCGTTTCTATTCTGTTCGGCAGCCCGATGTGGAATGTCGAGAACGAATCTCAGGTCCGCGACGCGGTCATCGACCTGCAGATTCAGTCGATGATGCTGCGAAAGGAACGCACCATGATTCCCGCTCTGCGATTTGTTCGACAATGTCGGCTGGCCTGGAATCGAGTGGCCTCTGCAGATTCATCCGGCGCCAGCATGACCAGCGGCAAACTGCTGCTGGCGGTGATGGCCTTTCGCCGACTGCTGAATCGCATCCTGCATGCCGATACGCAGCATGTGGCTGTCCTGCTGCCGCCTTCCGTCGGCGGAGTTCTGGCCAACACGTCGCTCGCCATGTGCGGGAAGATCTCTGTCAACCTCAACTATACGCTCAGCGATGAGCTGATGAACTACTGCATCAGGCAGGCCGGCGTGAAGCAGGTCATCACCAGTCGCGCGTTTCTGGAGAAAAAGCCCGTTGAGCTGGATGCCGAGCTGGTCTTCCTTGAGGACCTGAAGGAACAGATCACCGGCACCGACAAGCTGCTCGCACTGCTGTTCGCTCGCCTGCTCCCGATTCGCACCGTCGCCAGCCTGTGTGGCCTGACGCAGATTGGTGCAGATGACCCGCTCACCGTGATCTTCACGTCCGGATCCACGGGTGAGCCCAAGGGGGTCATGCTTTCGCAAAACAATATCGGCTCCAATCTGGACGCCGTGAATCAGCTGTTGCAGCTGCATGCGGCCGACAGAATTCTGGGTGTCCTGCCGTTCTTCCACTCATTTGGCTACACCATCACGATGTGGCTTCCGTTGTGTAATGAGCCGTCTGCAGTTTACCACTTCAACCCGCTGGACTCCCGCACAGTCGGCAGTCTGGTGGAACAGCACGGATGTACGATTCTGGCCGCCACACCGACCTTCCTGCGGAGTTACCTCAAACGCTGCACTGCCGAACAGTTCGCAACGCTCAACCTCGTCATCTGTGGCGCTGAAAAAATGCCCGATGAACTGCGCGATAGCTTCCGTGAGAAATTCGGGTTTGAACCGATTGAAGGCTACGGCACCACAGAAATGTCGCCGGTTGCGTCATTCAATGTTCCGGCGTCCCGCATGGGTGCTGCGGCCGATCCGGAGTCCGGGACACGACATGGCACCGTCGGTCGAGCCATCCCGGGTGTCGCGGCCGCCGTTTTCGATCCGGAATCCGGAGAACAGCTGGGCATCAACAAGGAAGGGCTGCTGAAGATCAAGGGTCCCAACATCATGCTGGGATACATCAATCAGCCTGACAAGACGCAGGAACTCATTGAGGATGGCTGGTACAACAGCGGCGACATGGCCGTGATCGATGAGGACGGCTTCATCAGAATCACAGGGCGGATGAGTCGCTTCTCCAAGATTGGTGGTGAAATGGTGCCACATATTCTTGTGGAACAGCACATTGCCAGCTTCATAGAAGATGAATCCTCGGACGATCCGCAGATTCTCTGCGCTGTCACGTCGGTCCCCGATGGCAAGAAGGGCGAGCGTCTGATCGTACTGCATCGACCGGTTTCCAGAACGCCTGGCGAAATCACGACACACCTGCAGCAGGTGGGACTGCCCAATCTGTTCATTCCTTCCAATGATTCGTTCATTGAGGTGGACAGCATCCCGTTGCTGGGCACTGGAAAACTTGACCTCCGCGGTGTGAAACAGATGGCTCTGGAGAAAACCGGCCAGAGCTGATCGGATCTTCGCAGCATACCCCAATTTATCCCTTTACTGATCGACAGCCGCGACACTCGGCGACTCCTCAACAACGAACGTGCAATGAAAACAGTACTGGTCATTCCGGATGGTGTCGCAGATGAACCCCAGCCGGAACTTGACGGAAAAACTCCGCTGCAGGCGGCGCACACACCCCACATGGACCGCGTCGCACAGCTGGGTCAGGTCGGCCGCACGAACAATGTGCCGCTGAGTATGCCTTCGGGCAGTGATGTCGGGACGATGAGCCTGTTCGGCTACAGTCCGCTCGAATTTCATACCGGTCGAGCTCCCCTGGAAGCATCTGCTCAGGGAATCGAACTCCACGATGGTGACTGGGCCGTTCGCTGCAACCTGGTCACGATTCAGGACGGGGTCATGCGGAGCTTCACCGCCGGGCAGATTTCCTCTGAAGCGGCAGCGGAGTTACTGCAGTTGCTGCAGCAACAGCTCTGCGGAGACCAGCACTGGAAATTTCATCCGGGTGTCAGCTATCGCAATCTGCTCATCTATCGCAGCCGTGGCACTGCGGCACCGTTTGGTTCCGATCTGCGGACAACGCCGCCACACGATATC
>JALQUR010000030.1 GCA_023260695.1 Planctomycetaceae bacterium | reverse complement strand
TTTCTTCCGTGTTGAATAAAAAAGGCAAATCAAACAAATCTACTTCAGGATTGGTTCCAGCAAATTGTGTTAGTCCCGATACACCTGCCTCAATAGATCCTGATCCCACTGCCTGTGGAACTTCCTTGTCTCTATATAATTGTGCTGAGTCATAAATTTCCACTTTAATATCTGATCTCTTCTCCACTTCTTGTTTAAACACTAATAGGTTTTGACCTAAATGAGATTTTAAAGGAAGTTGAAGTGTTATTCTCATTTTAGTTTCTGCAAAGCTAGCGCTGCTAAATAAAACAAGGCATGCTAATGCAACTAAATTTTTAAATATTTTCATAATTGTCCCCCATTAATTTAAAGACCGCTGCGAACACCGCAGTGTACAACGATGTTTTTCCGGATCCAGCCGCATGGTCAGGTCCGGCAGCAGTCGACCAGGCCGGGGGGCTCAGCTTCTACGGTGCGATGGGACTGGGTGGGAATGTTACGGAACTTTCTGAGACGGGGGTGCTCGACAGCTTTGATGGCTTGTTCTATCGAGTTGCACTCGGTGGTGGCTTTGCTGACCCCTTAAGTTATCTCGAATCAACCACCCAGAATTCTGGTGTCCAGGAGTACGCAGACTTCGAGTTTGATCTGTCGACCGGCTTTCGTGTGTATCAGATTGAGGATTTCGGAAGTGTGGTTCCGGAGCCCGGATCGCTCCTGCTGCTCACATCTGCTGCTCTGGTGACGGCTGGTCGCAGGCTGTATCGTCGCCGCACAGCTAAGTGTGACACCATCTGAGAGACACCTTGTCAGCGGCCAGCGCAGAATGGTGTGCAGGCCCTCGGAAACTGCTAAGCTTCGAGACAGTGTCCGGTCCAATGCAAGCTGACTCACGGAAGTAATCCATGGCCTCGGCCGCCGCTGCCACGCTGGAAGAGCGCATTCTTTCTCTTCTGAACGACTCGGAAATCGCTGCGGCGGATATTTGCGCCGGGGTTGGAGACCGTGCACTTGTTGAGTGTCGCTATCCACATGTGCCGGCACCAGCTGCAGGCGGGTCGCCACTGTTTCTGACTGCGTCGCTCACGAAGCCTTTGATTGGCCTGCTGATTGTTCAGCTCGCCGCCGACGGAGCTCTGGGGCTGAACGAACCGGTACGAAATTTCCTGCCGGCATTTCGCAGGGGACCGCTGCGGAGAATCAACTTCCGGCATCTGCTCACGCATACATCCGGCCTGCCGGACATGCTTCCGGAGAATGAGCAGTTACGTGCTGAGCATGCGACGGTGCAGCAATTTGCCGAACTGACAGCTGCGCAGAATCCGGCATTCCTGCCCGGGGAGGAATGTTCCTACTGCAGCATGGGATTCGCAGTGCTGCAGCTGGTGATTGAGCAGATCACCGGCGTGGCATTGCCGCAATATCTGCGGGACCGAGTTCTGACGCCGTTGGGGATGTCGGAAACGGCACTTGGGATACCGCTGGATCTGGAAGCATGGTGGGCGCGGACAGTTCCCTGTCAGTTGCCGCCCGGGCAGCCGGCCGACTGCGACTGGAACTGGAACAGTCGCTACTGGCGAGCGCTTGGTGCTCCGTGGGGCGGACTGACATCCACGGCTGGCGATCTGTCGCGATTGCTGCGATGTCTGCTGCGGAACGGGAGGGGTGCTGACGGGAATGCGATATTTGCAGCTGAGGTTGTCACTGCAGCGACATCAAATCAGACGCAGTATTTTTCTGCACTGCCGGAAGCACATCGGAAAAGTCGTCCGTGGGGACTCGGCTGGCGACTGAACTGGCCTGATCACGCCGGCTGTTTCAGTGACTTTCTTCCGTTCGGGGCATGGGGGCACTGGGGAGCTACAGGAACACAGATGTGGGCGGATAGTATGACGAAACGCTGGTGTGTTATTCTGACGCAGCAGCCATGGGAGCAGAGTCAGTGGATGATCCAGCGGATTTCCAATCTGCTGGCGTCGTCGCTTGCTGCGTCCGGCAGCTGAGTTTCAGATGATGCAGTCGGCAGCCTGTTCAGGATCTGACTGAACGAGCGGTTGTCTTTGTGCTGGATTGCAGGTGTCAGACTGAAGATCGGGAGTCGGCGGTAAGTCGTGAGAACCGTCGCGTCATCCGCTGGCGTTGGATTTGTCGGGAGAATCATCAGTGAGCAGTTCCGAGGAACGGAACCTGAAGAAACGCGTGCTGCGGACGCTGCTGGCGGTGGAGTACCATCCCATGACACTGCAGCAGCTGGCCGCTGTTCTGCGTGTGCGGGGCGATCAGTTACCGCTGCTGGGGGCGGCAGTGGAAGAGTTGATTGAGCAGGGGCGGATTCGTGAGGATCGTCACGGACGGCTCAGGCCACGAGGCCTGCTGGGAACCGTACGAGGCGTTGTCCGCAGGCTGCCCAGTGGTGCCGGCTGGGTGATCCCGTCAGAGAAAGTTGCGGAATTGCGTGGTGGCGATGTCTATGTCGCTGCCCGTGACCTGCGTGACGCGCAAAGTGGCGACGAGGTTCTGGTCACGCTCACAGCTCGCAGGCGGGCTCGCGGGCAGCGCTGCGGCGTCATTGATCGCATTCTCGAACGCGCTTCCACGGTCTTCGTCGGCACATGGACTGAGATTGGTGGTCGCGGTTATGTACGCATTGATGGTGATCAGTTTTCCGAGCCGCTGCATGTTGCCGATACCGGCGCCCGCGGTCCGCAGGTGGATGACCGTGTTGTTGTCGAGATTCTGAGGTTTCCGACAGCCAAAAAAGCCGGGGAAGCGGTGGTCAGCAAAGTGCTTGGCCGCCATGGCGATCCAGGAATAGACAACCTTTCTGTGATCTACGGCTTTGGAATTCCGCATGAGTTTCCGGAGGGGGTGCTGAAGGAAGCGAGATTGCGTGCGGAGCAGTTTCCAGAGGAAATTCCTGCTGACCGCGAGGATCTGACTGATGAGACGATCGTGACGATCGACCCGGCTGATGCTCGGGATTTTGATGACGCCATCAGTCTGAATCGAACGGCAGATGGTATCTGGCATCTGGGCGTGCACATTGCTGATGTGGCGTCTCTGGTACCGGTTGGCGGGCCTCTGGATCACGAAGCACGGGAACGCGGAACCAGTGTTTATCTTCCGGATTATGTGATTCCGATGCTGCCGGAACTGCTCAGCAACGGACTGGCAAGTCTGCAGCAGGGAGAGCTTCGCTGGACACGGAGCGTCTTCATCGATTTTGACGAGGTCGGAATGGTCCTCGGCACTCGCATGGCAAACAGTGTGATTCGGGTGACGCAGCGATTTGCCTACGAGCAGGTGCTGCCGATTGTCAAGGGCAGCAGAGCAGCTGACGCATGCACGCCGGAAGTCAGGCAGTTGCTGGAGCAGATGTATGAACTGGCAATGCTGCTGCGTGCTCGGCGTCGTGATCAGGGATCTCTGGAAATGGGCATCCCGGAAATCCAGATTGACTTTGACAAGGAGGGCTTTGTCTGTGGGGCGCATGAGCGTCAGCACGACGAAAGTCACCAGATCATTGAAGAGTTCATGCTCGCGGCCAATATTGCCGTGGCTCAGTATCTGACGACTCGTGGAATCCCGTTTCTGCGACGTGTGCATGAGACGCCGGATGAACTGAAGATTCGTGGGTTCCAGCAGTTCTGCCAGGGACTGGATCTGCATCTGGCACAGCCGCAGAGTCGATTTGAACTACAGTCGCTGATACGCCGCGTGGAGGGGCGTCCGGAACAGCGAGCGGTGAATATGGCGTTGCTCAGAAGCATGAAGCAGGCCATTTATTCACCGGAGGATTCCGGGCATTTTGCGCTGGCGGAGGAGGATTACTGCCATTTCACCAGTCCGATTCGCCGCTATCCGGACCTGACCATACACCGCCTGATCGACCAGATCATTCGTGAAGGTGTACGTCCGGGTGAAGCTTCAGAAGAACTGTTTGAACTTGGCAAGCACTGTTCCCGGACTGAACGGCGTGCGGAGCGAGCCGAGCGA
>JALQUR010000023.1 GCA_023260695.1 Planctomycetaceae bacterium | reverse complement strand
AATGGAATTGCGGTCGAGGCTGGAGTGGTCCGGCTGGTTGAAGTAATCCAGCAGGCATTCGTAGCAGGCCTTACCGCATTTGTCCGGCCGCAGATCTTCCAGAGTAATGGGATCGAAGTGGCAGATCTGTAATGCACGTCTGGCGAGCGTGGAGATCAGCTGCCGGTCGGTCACAAGCTGCCGCAGTACGCCTGCTCCGCCTTCTGCGGCTTCATAGAACAACAGTTCGTTGCGGACATCTCGGGACGGAAGCGGTTCACTGCTGAGTTCTCGCGGTTCGAGCTGGAACTCCTTTTGAATGGCTTCCTTGAACGCGGCCTGCAAGGCGGCCATCTGCTCCTTGTTCAGACTTGCAGAAAACCGGATCACCAGTGCATTCTTGGTGTCATGCACATAGGGGACGACCCGCTTGACGCGGGAAGCGACGGCATCATCTTCGTCTTCGGAATCCTGTTCGTTGCGTCCCCAGAATCCCTTCTCAATGTCCAGCACAAATCCTCTCTGTTCAGTCTGCTTCTGCCTTAACCAGCCAAGGTTGATGCGGTACAGGTCTGTGGCATCTCCATAGCTGAGCTGCATTGCGAGTTGGTCGTTGACAAAGACGTCGCAGTCCTGGCGGTCCTGCTGCCCACCTGATTCCGGGAAACGGTAGGATGTCACCATGTTGTATCCGTACCGTTGACGCTCCTCTTCATCGCAGGTGATGCGCTGCACCGGCTTCAGGGTGCAGTTCTGCAGCACCACAAGTCTGTCAATTTTTCCCTCCGCATCGATGAACTGCCCGCAGCGGTCGCAGTTGTCGTCTGTACTTCGATCCGTAGCGATTTTTCCGTAACCGCAATTCTGGCAACGCTTGATGGTGCTGGTGACGAGTGAATGAGTATCTTCGATGTCGTCGGAGCCGAAGTCGAGGTTCACTTTGTGGACACGGTAGCGTGCCCCTTCGTGGTACACGAGTGCTCGCGGACCAAACTCTGAGATAGCCAGAAACCGCGGTCGTGAGACGTATTCATCACGGCCTTTGATGCTGCGGCGGCCCGGCACGTAGGCGGAAATCGGCAACCGCGGAAAGTTGTAGCCCGGCAGAAATCCTTCTGTGGCGAAGTAGCGGTAGGAGTAGAAGTCTCCCTCGTAGACGCCCTCCGCCTCGGTCAGCAGCTTAATCTGTCGCTCAGCCTGCGACCGCAGGTTGCCTGAATGGTTACGTTCCGCTTCCGGGCGTGAATGATCGCCGATGATCTGGTGGTGCACTTCACGTTGCCGTACCGCGCTTCGGTAAAGTTCTCGCCAGCGATTGCAGGCCTTGTCAAATGATCGTTCGAGTTGGCCCAGAACTTCGCTGGTCCAATCCGGATGGAACCACGTAGCCTCCTTGAGATCGTCAGCAATTGTCGCGATAAGCTGATTCGCACGGTGGAGGGCCTCGGCACGATGAGCGGGATTAGTGAGTTGTTCCTGCAGTGATGGATTGACGGGCAACAGGATGCGACTGCCATCACGTTCGATTTCGATGACGGACATCAAGGTCTTGCCCAGATCGGGGCGGGCAACTTCCATCCAGATGGCGTGGACGTGAGAACGAACCAGATCGCGATTTCGCAGATCAATCCGCGGTGCGGCGACGGAACCGGCCACCATATCCTGCGGTTGATTGAAGTAATACTGGTCGTGCGGACTGCGTCCGGCGCAGTAGGTGTAAACAAGTGCCGGCTGGCCACCGCGACCGGCACGCCCACTGCGCTGAGCGTAATTGGCCGGCGTCGGTGGGACATTGCGCAGGTTCACTACGTTCAGCTGAGCAATATCAACCCCCAGTTCCATGGTGGGCGAACAGAACAGGAGTGGCAGTTCCGCTGCACGAAAGCGTTCTTCCCGGGATTCCCGTTCCTCAGCGAAAACCTGAGCCGTGTGTTCACGGGCCTCCAGCTTGCACTTGAGATCAACGAACTCCTGATAGCATTTGATAAAGTATTTATTTGTTTCGGGGGGAGTATCGCCTTCGTCCACCATTCTTGTGCGGTCAACAGGGCGATCTTCGCCGTCACCAGCAATCCAGCGGAGGGCGTCGTGATTCAGCTGATATCCGGGAGAATCGCCATTCCGAACCTGTTCAATGATCCCGTACCGATCAAGTGCCAGGAACAGGAACTCTATCGTCTTGTCGACATCCTCTCGTGACATTGAGGTGCCAGCTGTCATGTGTGGTAACAGCGTTCGCTTGAGGTAGCGTCCGAAGCTACCGTAAGACGAGATGAACAGACCGAACTGTTCACGCGGCCGCTTTGCTCGCGGATAGGCGACGACTGCACGAACCAGTTGCCGGGTGTCTTCAAGATACCAGGCGGATTCTTCCAGCAATCGTGGGCGTGTCTGTTCCACGAGATCCAGTTGCTTCTGCTGGTCCAGGACTTCGGCCTTCACGGCCAGATTGCGACGGAGAAAGTCCAGCAGTGTGCGGAGGATCTGTTCCCGGTCTGCCTGTGAGCATTGCTGCAGAGATTCCGGCGTCTCGATCATCTCCTGCTGGCCACGATCGCGGCGGACTTTGATTCCATCCGTCCAGATTTCAGCTTCAGCGAGAAGGCCATCATCGCCGGAAAGCCCGACGTAATCGAAGCGAAGCAGACCGCAGTCTTCCAGATTTGGCGCGGTCACTCGCCAGCCGCGCTGCAGGTCGCGATACAGGTAGTAATCGAGAACTCGGCGGAGTGCGTCGTGTGTGCTGGAACGATTGGGCCCGCGGATTTCGGGGTTAGCAGCATATTCATCGAAGAAAAGATCCATCGCTTCAAAGACGCTGCGAGAGAGATCCGCATGGCTGAGTCCCTGTTCGCCTTTGGCTTTGGCCGCCTTGAGCAGTGCCGACCGCAGCAGTCCAACCTGTGCGAAGTCATTGAAATGCCCCGCCTGAAGCGACGCATCCTGACGATTGTCTGTAAAGCTGAGGAGTTTGCGAGCTTCCTTATTTAAGTCTGCCTTGCCTTGCAGTTCGATCAGCGCCCGCATCGCCAGAATGGTTGTTGCGGTGCTACGACTGTCGACGCCAAGGGTTCCCAGCTTGAGTCGTTCAGAACGCTGGTGACGCGTGTAGGCGACGCCGCAGTCGGGATTCAGGCAGAATCCGAAATTCCCGGTGATCAGGGCGGCGCGAAGACCGTCACCTTCGGGAACCACCGTCCCGCCGGAGTTTACGTGAATGACTCTGGGAATGTTCTTTCGCTGCCCGCTTTTGAGTCGGTCAGCGCCTGCTGCGTTCTGTTCGGTCATATCTGATGGGAGTCGGCTGATGACGTCGGCACCGTCTCCGTCCGGCCACGGCTTTTCTGCGGACGTATACAGCCATGCGACTTCAGTCTTCGTGTCAGCATCACGCGGACCGTCCTCCCGTGGGGTGAGCCACTCAAGGCCTCGATCATTGTGATATTCGACCCGGTAATAAGGGGTACCGCAGCAACGACAGAATACGAGGGGGAACATCAGTTTCTCAGGCTCGCCCGGCTTTGTAATCTGCTTGGAGATCTCGAGGTGTCGGTCGGTCTCGGATTCCAGCGTTGTCCAGACTGTATCGCCGCGTGTGAAAAACTGATGCAGGCGAAAGGCAAAAACAGGGTAGCGGGCGGATGGAGACGGGAAACACTGTGAGCCCGCCATCAAAAACTTCTGAATGACGTCGCTGCAATCCTGATCGGTACCGATGAGTGCTTGTAGTTCGGCAGCAGCACCGTCTGTTCCACCCAGACGGCGGGGTGACTGGCGAATGAGCCGACCGGTGGATTCTTCAAGAGCGACACCAAAGGTTGTTTCAATCCATGAGGACAGCGGGTGAGAGCGAAACGCTTCGAATTCCTGCGGAGGCTCAGCGTGCTCTTCAATTGTGTTACGCAGTTGCTGCCTGATGGTGGCATCCTGAAAGTCCACTTCCGGGGTGCTGCGCTGGAGCGTTTCGCCGATGACCTGATCGGCCTTGATTGTGGTACCGAAGAGTGTAGAGGCAACGTTTGCGACCTGCGCCTTCTGCTGCTCAGAATCACCCTCGCTGGCCATGGTGGCGGACGTACCGATACAGATCATGCTGTGGGCGGCAAAGGCCAGACGGCATCGGCGAATCAGCAACGCCACATCCGCACCCTGCCGACCGCGATAGGTATGCAATTCATCAAAGACCAGGTACTGCAGACCCTGTGCTGAACGAACCAGCGACCGATCTTCGGTGCGGGTGAGCAGCAGTTCCAGCATCATGTAGTTTGTGAGCAGAATGTCGGGTGGATTCTGGCGGATTTCCTCCCGCTGGTCGCCTTTTTCCTGACCTGTATAGCGAGCAAACCGCAGCGGAGGACCGTTGGGATATCCTCGCTTTACAAACTTGGAGAGTTCTTCATCCTGGCTGTTTGCCAGCGCATTCATCGGGTAGACGACAATGGCCTGAATACCTTTTCCGGTACCATTGCGCAGCACGTGGTCGACGATGGGAACGATGTACGTGAGGCTTTTGCCGGATCCGGTTCCACTTGTCAGTACGTAGCTGCGTTTTTCGCGAGCGCGTGAAATTGCCTGGGTCTGGTGGGTGTGCAGTGTGAGTTGCTTGCCGTTGTGGTCATCATCCGATTTGTCGGCTCGAAAAATGCGGGCACATTCGGGGTGCAAAGTTCCCTCGGCGACAAGCTCATCAATCGTGCCGCCGGGAAGAAACGTTGGATTCAGCTGCAATAGTGGCTCTGGCCAGAGTTGCCCGGCCGACAGTGCTGATTCGACTTTGTCATTGACCCGCTGGTCCGAGATCTTGATGAAGCTGCGGGTGTAGGCCTCGTAGTCGTCAACAAGCTGTTTACGAAGATCAAAAACGTCCATAGCAGGGACTCACTGGGCGTGAATGGGAGCGGTGCAACGCAATCACTGAACCATCGCCCCCAAGGGGAGAGATAGATCGCCCCTGAGTATGGTGCATGGCGGGCCATTTGTTGACTGTCAGGTCGCGAATATTC
>JALQUR010000596.1 GCA_023260695.1 Planctomycetaceae bacterium | reverse complement strand
TAATAACACCGAGTTCAGAACCTTGCCACAGTCCGAAAATTGGCATCGTTCAAACAAAAACGTCTCCGCATTCGGATTCAACGAAAGCGATGATACATCCGCCGAATTGGACACTAATATCTTCTTGTAGTCCACCGTTTTCAGTTTCAGGGCTGGGTTGCTGGCGAGCTGATGTTCGAAGGACAGATGCTGGGTGTGACGGTCAATCGAGACGCGTGAATCAGCGCGTCCCAGCTTCAGCTGCCGGTCGGACTCTGCACTGTTGAGGTTGCATTCGTCCCGGTTGCATTTTCTGTGGCTGTGCCATCAGCGTCGCCATTGGCAGCAGTGGGCCCAACAACAAAGGGGGTCAGCAGAAGCCCCGGAAGCGTCTGGTGAGCTGCATGGTCGAGTTGTGGCAGACCGGAGCTGAGCTGAGGTTCTGCGGGACGCCATGTCCCGAAGAGTCGATCCCAGACTGAGAGTACGGAGGCAAAGTTGGAGTTGGTACGGGCGGGGTTTCTGGCGTGGTGAACCCGGTGCAGTCCGGGGGTGACCAGCAGCAGGCTCAGGAGCCGTTCCCATCTGCCGCAACGCAGCGAGGAATGCTGAAACTGCGAGCTGGCCAGCAGGATTGACTCGTACATCAGCAACGCCGGCAGTGGTACCGCGAGCAGAATAATGAGTGGAATGCGGAGCAGCGTTGAAAGCAGGATTTCGCCGGGATGAAAGCGGTATGCGGTGGTGACATCCATTGCCGGATCTCCGTGATGCACCTGATGAAATCTCCACAGGACAGGGATCTGATGACAGAGCCAGTGCCACGACCATGTCCAGAGATCGAGGAACAGCAGACACAGCAGCAGTTGCCAGGCTGCGGGTGCAGACTGCAGTAACCCGAAGGACGCGGTCTGCGAGAACTCTGCAGCTGCCAGAATCAGACTGCTGCAGGGAAGAATCACCAGCAGGAAGCTGCAGACGGCCAGTGCCAGATTGCGGACTGCATGGCGGTCGTGGGCAGACTTCGGACCGCTGCTGCGGCCGTGCCGCATTTCGAGAATTCTGAAGGCAACCAGACCGACCAGAGAGAGTCCCAGTCGGAGCAACCTGCCCTGCTCCGGGTCTGTGAAGTCCGGCATGGGAACTTACTTTCGAGGAACGGGAAGTGTGCAGGTGGTGCTGTGGTTACTGGCTGAGTGCATCGGCGACATTGGTGCGATAGGCCGTCAATGCCGGCAGAAAACCAACAAGGATGCCCAGGATTGCGAGCGCCGGGAACAGTGTGAGCTCCCACGGCGAGATATTCCAGGGGCTGATCAGCAGCCCGGTGCGGCGAATCAGCCAGGGAGACGCGATCACGGCCAGTGCGTGCCCGGTGAGCCAGCCAAGGCAGGCCCCACCGGTGCACAGCAGTGCTGATTCGGCGAGGATGATGCCAAAGACATGATGCCTTCCCGCGCCCAGAGATCTCATGATGGCAATTTCCCGGCGGCGATCTGACATGGAGTTGTAGATGCTCACGAAAATGCTCACACCGGAAACAAGGATGATCAGTCCGGTCATTACCATCAGTGCTTTCTGGACATTTCCGACGACGTTGGTCATCAGCCGCTGGATGGGGCGGATGGGATTGACTGCCATTGCCTGAAACCCTTTTTGCAGATCAGCCGAGAAGCTGATGGCATCAAAGGGAGTTTCCGGCCGCGTGCGGATGAGCACTGCGGTGACTTCCTGCATCGCTCGGGGGGCCACAGCGGGCGTGCCAGTCTGCTCCTGAGCATCCAGCTGCCGCCGATAGTCGTCCAGTTCAGTCAGAGCCTGCTGCAGGCGGTCGGCGTCGGCTGCGTAGAAATCGCGGAGGCGTTTTTCAATCTCCTCAACCGGCTTTTCATGTCCGTCAATCGCGTAGAAGCCATCGAGGTTGAGGAAGACGGTGCGGTCGTTGGCTGTACCAGTGGGTGCCAGAACAGCGACGACGGTGAACTTTTCATCATGCTTGCTGCCCTCTGCACCGCCATGCAGAATGGAGAATCTGTCATCTTTGTTCCAGCCATTCTGCCGCGCCACGTCGGCTCCGATGATGGCATCAAACAGCTGCACCATCCGCTGTCCCCCGGACTGGAAGGAGAATTTCTGTCCGGGCAGATACTCGTTCTCGAAGTATTCGTCGGTGGTCCCGACAATGGGGAAGCTGCCATCTTCAGTGACATCACCGAAAGCCAGCGGCACCGCAGTGACCACTCGACGATCGTTGCGGAGTTCGTCGAGATACATCGCCGGGAGATTTTCAATGGGAGGCTGAATGCGATACACGGCACTCAGAACCAGTTGCAGATCACTGCCCTTGGGGCCAACGATCAGATCGTAGCCAATGCTGCGCTGAGTAAAGGCAGTTTCGACCGCACCGGAAATCACCAGAACGAGGACCATCAGCATGACGCCGAGTCCAATGCTGAGGGCGGTAAGAGAAGAAGCCAGCCGGCGCTGGAGCAGATTCTTCCAGGCGATCAGGAGCAGGTTCATCGGGCGGCTCCTGTGTGGCAGAGTTCCGGGTGATTGAATTCGTGCAGTCGTTCGATGCGATCGAACTGTTCGGCAGCTTCCATGGAATGGGTCACCATGAGCAGTGAAACCTGGTGATCCCGGCAGGTGTCACGAATCAGTCTGAGAATCAGATCCTGATTGGCCGGGTCGATATTGGCAGTTGGTTCGTCAGCCAGCAGCAGTACCGGGCGGTTGGCCAGTGAACGGGCAACAGCAACACGCTGCTGTTCGCCGACTGAAAGTCTGGAAGGACGATGATGCAGGCGGTGCCCCAGTCCAACACGTTCCAGAAGTTCCCTGGCAAAGGCCTGGTCCACGGTTCTGCCGCTGAACGTCATGCCCAGCAGCACGTTCTCCAGAGCTGTGAATGCAGGCAGCAGGTTGAACGTCTGAAAGACAATGCCGATGCGGGAGGCGCGGTAGCGGTCACGTACGACTTCCGGCATGCTGACGAGATCACGCCCGTCCACGATGACGCTGCCGGAATCGGGAACAAGGATTCCCGAGATGGTATTCAGCAGAGTTGTCTTGCCGCCTCCGCTGGATCCCAGCAGGACGGCCTGTTCCCCGCGGGCCAGTTCAAAATGTTCGATACCCAGGACCGGGAGCAGATCTCCTTCCGGCTGGCGATACGACTTGCGAACGTGCTGCAGCAGCAACGACATGGTGGTTCTGTTTCCGTTGAGCGGGGGGATTTCCTGACGCCGGGATGATGCCCGATCGTCTGAACCAGACATTGGTCCGGTACAATCTACTACGACCATCCGAACCGGGCAGACGAGATAAAATAGCAGTTTTTCCTGAGAGATTCGAATTCACAGTCTCAGTCCGCAGGCGAAGTGGCAGGCGACATTGTGGTGGTCCGTCTGCAGCTGCGTGGCTGTCTCCCGGACTGCTCTGGCGTTCACAGCAGATTCACGCGAAGATTCAGCAGTGTGGTGCTGAGTTCAATCAGTGGCAGTCCCGTGATTGCGGTGAAATCGGTGGTTTCGACGGCGCTGAACAGTGCGATCCCTCCAGCTTCGATCATGTAGCTTCCGGCACAGTGAACTGGCTGGTCGCGTTCGACGTAGCGACGGATCTGTTCGCAGGTCAGTTCTCGCATTGTCAGGTGTGTGGTGTTGCTGAATTCCACGGTTCTGTCAGGTGCAATGACACAGACAGCAGTAAACAGCTGGTGCGTCTGTCCACTCATCAACCTGAGCTGACTGCAGGCGTTTTCAGAGTTGCCCGGTTTGCCCAGAATACGGTCGTCGAGGCAAGCCACCTGGTCTGAACCAATCACCACTGCATGCGGGTGGCGACGCGCGACTGATTCGGCTTTGAGTTGTGCCAGAGTGCTGGCCAGTCGAGCGGGCTCTGCGATGGTTTCCTGCTGGGGACGTTCGTCCACTTCGGGGTCCACCGTCTCAAATGAGCAGAGAATGCGAGAAAGTAATTCTCGACGGTATTGTGAAGTACTGGCAAGAATCACTCTGGTGTCTGTCATGGATTGATGGCCGGAAGAATTGAAGGAAAGACACTGCAAACCGGGGAAGTGTGCCGATTCACTGACGAGATGTGGCAGTGGGCCCCACGGAGGTCATGAAATTGTGTGCACTCCGACGGTTGATGTGGAGACTGGTTGCGGTAATTCCGAATAGTAAAGTTGTAGTGCAGTCACAGTGCGCCCGAAAGCTGCGCAGAGCCAGCCGGGACCGAAGGAGCGGTCGGAATGAGTCCGATGAACGACAAGGGATGGTTGCGGCAGTTTCTGCCGCTGTTTGCGTTTCTGCTGCTGGCAGAAACTGTGTCTGCTCAGATGAGGCTGCTCAGCAGTGAGGATTACGAGCCGTCGATGAAGCTGCTGGAAAGTGGTCGCAGCATCCCACTTCGACTGGCCTCAAAGGACATTCAGGAATCCACGGATCCGCTGGTCAAACTTGTCTGGGAAACCCGGGAGACGCAGCGACGTCGGTTAATGTCCACGAGTGTGCATACGCCGTGGCAGATCATGCACGCGGTGCTGGGGCTGCGACAGGATCTGTTGCTGCTGCATGATGGAAAAGTGACCAACGGCCTGGACTGGATTCGCACCGGACCGCTGTACCAGTCGGAGTGCTGGTTTGAAAAAACCGAATCCGGCGGAAGAGCGCATCCATTCAGTCAGCCCTACTGGTTTGAAGGCCATGTGAATCAGTTTCTGTCGATGCTGGCATCCTGCCGTCTGCCACTGGCCACGGAATTTCGTACTGAGACCGGCACGATCACAATGAAGGACATGCTGCGTCACGCGCAGATGAATGTGACCAGTCAGGGCGAGGTGACATGGACGCTGTGGGCGCTGGCGACCTATCTGCCATCAGATGCTCGCTGGGTCAACAACGCCGGGGAAGACTGGAGTATTGAGAAGCTTGTTGAACTGGAAGTCGGGAAGCCAGTGGGGGGGCCGACGTCGCCGTGTGGAGGCACCCATGGGCTGTTCGCGCTGGCACAGGCACGCAATGTGTATCTCCGCAGCGGACGACCACTGACAGGAGTCTGGTTTGAGGCGGATCAGAAGATTCGTCGCTATGTCCAGACAGCTCGCATTCTCAGTAACCCGGATGGTTCCTTGTCATCAAGTTTCTTCAAGGCCCGAGAAGCGAACCCTGAGTTTGACAAACGAATTGGCAGTCAGGGACATCTGCTGGAATTCCTGATGATGTCTGTTTCGCAGGACGAACTGAAGGAGCCGTGGATTCGCAAGGCGATTGAAGTGTTGTGCAGGGAACTGATGGATAATCGTACGGAATACGTCCGCTGTTCGCCGCTGTATCATTCTACCAATGCACTGACGATTTATCTCGAACGGATGGCTGCCGCCGGAAGAACAGAGCCGCCTGCGAAGCAGGCAAATCAGGTGCCGGCTGGCAAACCTGTCAGCCAGACTCGACTGCTCCCACCGCTGGATATGAAAGAGGATTCTGACGGGGAAACGACCGCAACGGCAGGGGCTGAAGATGCCCCGGCGGCAGCGGACGCCACTTCCGTTGAGAATGGAAGATCGCAAAAGCCGAGCAGTCGACCAGCACAGCAGCCTCAGAAAGGGGGCAACAGGCCACCGGTACCTGCGGATGACATCGGGTTCCCGCCCTTTCCTCCGCTGGATAGTGACGCTGACTCTGCCGGAAGCAGGAATCGCCTGCCACCGGTCGGGGATGCCGGCGACGGTCGCAACTTCGAAGGATCCTCCCCGTCAGTTCCGGGCAGTTCCCGGTTGACTCTGGACGACTTCCTTCAGGAAGAGGCGGAGCCGAAGACAAGGCCGGCAGCTGTCAAGTCAATCTGAAAGTGCTGTGGATGCCGGAGATCTGTTCCCGCGCGAAAGGGGCAGCAGACCGATTTCAGTACCGCGGTTGTGGCAGATGCAAGCGGCATCAGTTTCCGCATCATTCTGAATTCCCGGGCTTCTGACTTCTGCAAAAACACATCTTCGTGGCGACTGCGGCGGCTGTTTTCCCGAACTGCGTGGTGTAGCATGATGCACCAGGTCGATGATCTTCCTGCAATGTGAAGTCCTGAACTGAGGGTGGACTACAACTGGCGGTCGCCCATCAATCGCTGAAGCTGGCCTGTCCGGCGGCGTCGAGGCTGTTCGTGTGGGGCTGATGGCGAGGCAGATTGTGGGGCAGTGGCAAGCTTCGCGGGAGCCCACACTGCTCAGAGATCGCGGTGATGGCCGGACTGTAGCCCTGTCGGTAGCCCGGGTGGTTCCACTGTCTGCTGGTCGGGGCCGTGGCGTCCACGCGATGGCTCAGGCGATGTCACCCGGACGGCTTTGTGAAAGGCCAGCTCGCTGGTGGGACGGCGAGGATCAAGACGGCCAGGATCGGGACGGCCAGGATCAAGACGGCCGAGATCGATACGGCCACGGAAGTACCATGTGGCCTGCTGCGGCGACCTGCCTGGCGTGGACAGCAATGGTGGCTCAGGCAATGACGCAAGTGCGAAGAAAATCGGGAGATACGGGTCGATGGGCATTCCCAAGGTCGCAATTACCGGCCGGCCGAACGTTGGAAAAAGCTCACTGCTGAACTGGATGGCGGAGCGTTTGATTTCTGTTGTGGATCCCACAGCCGGAGTGACTCGCGATCGCGTGACCTGGATCATGCACAGCCTGAATCGATATTTTGAGCTGGTTGACACCGGGGGTATCGGGATTGTCGACAGCGATGATCTGTCGGAGGACATAGAGCGGCAGATCCAGGCAGGTCTGGATGAAGCGGACCTGCTGATGTATGTCGTTGACGCAAAGGCCGGGATCACACCGCTGGACGAAGAGGTCGCACGGCGGCTGCGGAGGACGTCACTGCCTGTGCTGATGGTGGTCAATAAGTGTGATTCCAGCCGTCTGGAGGAAGAGGCGACGAGCTTCCTGCAGCTCCTGAATGTTCCTCAGGTAACGACCAGTGTGAAGGCCAATCGCGGCCGCAGCAGTCTCATCGAAGCAATCGTCTCACAGCTCCCGGAACAGCAGGACGACGAGAATGACACTGGTGACCGCATGCTGGCACCGGCCGACCTGCGGATTGCCGTTGTGGGCAGAAGAAACGTCGGCAAGAGCACATTCATCAATCAGCTGGCTGAATCAGAACGCGTCATCGTCAGCGAAGTTGCCGGGACAACGAGGGACAGCATCGACATTCGTTTTGAAGTGGATGGTCGAGCATTTACGGCCATCGACACCCCGGGTGTTCGCAAGAAGAAAAGTCTGCAGAACGATATTGAGTTCTACGGACTGGTGCGTGCTCAGCGAAGCATTCGTCGAGCAGATCTGGTGCTGATGTTCTTCGATTCCGTGAAGACAATTTCGCGTGTTGACAAGCAGCTGGTTGAGGAAATCAGCGAGCACTACAAACCCTGCATCTTTGTGGTCAACAAGTGGGACCTCGCTCTTGACGAGGAGATGACCATTGAACGCTGGACGAAGTACCTGACTCACAATTTTGAATCAATGCGACACGTGCCGATTGCAATCATTACGGCGAAGGACGGTCGCAATATTCGCAAGCTGGTCAATCTTGCTCAGTCGGTTTACAAGCAGGCGAATCTGCGGATCAGCACTGCCCGGCTGAATCGGGCGGTCCGCACGGCAATTGCCAGAAACCCGCCGCCGATCCGCAAGAACCGACGTCCCAAGATCTTCTTTGCGTCACAGGTTGCCGGATGTCCTCCCACAATTGTGCTCAAATGCAATGACGCGACTCTGCTGGACAACGCATGGAAACGCTATCTGCTGGGATTTCTGCGCGAAGTCACACCCTTCCGTGAGGTTCCGATTCGACTGATTCTGCGCGGACGTGGTGATCAGGATCTGACCCTGCTGAAAGCTCTGGAGTCGACCGATGACGGAGTTGCTGAGCCGCGTGACCTGTCGGAACTGACTGACGAACAGCTGGATGCTCTGGGGGTTCCCGGCGAGTCTGATATCGATGACGAACCGATTGCGGCGGAGAGCATTCTGATTGTGGACAGTGATGAGACAGCGGCGGCGATTGATGAATCCGAATGGGCCGGTGACGATGTGGCCAGGGGCGAGTGAGGCGGTATTCTGCTGGCACTGCACTGAATCTGCCACTGCACTGAATGATGGCACTGCACTGAATGATGAGGTGGCCGACAGAGCTGGAATGCTGTGGGCTCATCTGAGCGTTCCGGACCTGAGCAGCCGTATCAGATTCAGTCAGCTCCCCGGTTCTTGCGCAGTCGCCGTTTTCGTCTCTTCAGGTTGGCGCGAACTATGAGCATCAGATCCGGGAACAGCGTCCGCAGCTGTTCCGATCGTGATGCCATCGCTGCTTCCTCCCGGCTCAGTAATCGATTGAGCAGGCCGCTCCCGATGACCATGATGCCGACGAGTGCCGTGAGCAGCAGGCTTGAAACACGCAGCTGCGGGTCATCCTGCAGAGTTTCTGCAAGAGTTGAATTCAGGTCCCCGCCGCGCGGGATCAGCAGCAGCAGCAGTACCGCAGCAACGCAGCAGAGCATTACTGTGAACACCTGCATCAGCAGTACGGATGCGGTCTGCAGCCATTGCTCAGAGTCATCCGACCTGTTCTGTTGATCCTGATCTCTGCTGCTGAATGCATCCGTCAGGTTGTCCCGGAGCTGACGTGTGCTGAGCTGCTGCCGGATTTTTCCGAGTTCCGTAAAGAATGGAATGCGGGAGAATTCCTGCAGGTTGCGACGCTGCTGAAACAAAAACAGAACACCGGCGATGAACAGTACCGTTTCCGGCATTGACCCGGCCGCATTCAGTCTGCCGGTCAGATTCGGATCAGCGACCAGAACGTTTCCGAGAAAGCAGGCGAAGACAATCAGTCCTCCGATGATACGGAGTGTCAGAATTGTGCCCGCGAACAGCAGCAGTCTCAGGAAGAATGGCGTGTTGGGAAATACCTGCAGCATGCACGCCGCGGTGATCAGGATTGCAAGAATCAGGGTCTGCATGTTGCGGTAAAGTTGTTCACGTCTGGCTGTGGGAGATGTCTCCACGGACAGATCGCGAAGCTGCGGTTCTGCAGGTGACTCAGGAAGGATCGGCGAGTTCATCGTCGGCCTCCTGCAGCACGCGTTCGTCCGCCTCGAGTAAGTTCCATTTCAGAGGCGATCAGGCGTATTGCCTGTGGTTCACCCGAGAGTGACGTGATGACGCCCGCACTGCGAAGTTCCCGATGCAGGTCATACTGCACTTCGGAAAGATGAATCTGTTCCGCTGCCAGGAGCAGATCTTCAGCTGAGGTGGTCCGCGGGATCCGCGAGTCTTCATCGGGACGCTGGAAGCGTGGCGTCGGGCAGACGGCAATCACCTTGTGATGCCGGGATCGAGCCATTCGAATGGCCGGCAGCAGTTCCGAGAATCCGTGAGAGACTTCCAGCAGGTCTGCCAGGATCACGAATACCTCATTGTCTCGGGCGCGGGCCGTGAGCCGATGCAGCGCTTCGGAAATCATCTGCACGCGGGCCATCCCTGAATGAATACCACGGTTGCGGAGAGTCACAACGGGAGCCAGCCAGGCCTGTCGTTCTTCCGTAAAAAAACGGTGCGTGATACGTGATAATCGGGCATCATCCTGTACCAGGAAAATGTGTTCTCTCAGGCTCAGCCGAAACAGCGACGCGAGTGCAGCGGCCAGCAGGAATCGCGATCGATAGCGTTCGCGATTCCAGGGAAGAATCGGAAACAACGTCCACGGAATCGAATTTACTCGAGGCTGCAGCAGATGCGGGTAGCGCTGGTCAATGATCGACAATGCCAGGGACTGCTGTTCGTCAGTGAGTACTTCCGGTGGCGGTGCCGGATTGTCGGAGAACTGGGCGAATGACCTGAGCAGTTCGCGAAAACCACGTTCGCCGGTCTTCGGGAGCATGTGGCGGATTCCGCGTTCGTCACAGCAGACTGCACCGACGTCATCTCCCGCTGCGATTGCAGAGCGGGCAACAGATGCGGCAACAAACAGGGACTGGTCGAGCAAACGCTGACCAAACCCACCCATCCGCATGCTGATTGTACCATCCAGAATCAACTGCAGCCGGACAGGAACTTCAGCTTCATACTGACGACTCATCAGCTTGTCGCGGCGTGCGGAAGCTTTCCACGCAATTGATCGAGGCGAATCACCCGGCATGTATTCCCGCAGTTCCAGAAGTTCAGAGCCGAAGCCGGCACGGCGATGTGCGTGGACGCCGTGTCGCGGATTGGCCGCGCCCTCAAACTCAGCCCAGAAGATGTCGCGTTCCTGATTTCAGCCGACCTGTTTTGCTGCGGCCTGGTCACCCTGATCCAGTCGCTGGGCGCCACCCAGTGGTTCGGGATTCGTTTGCCTGTCATGATGGGCGTGACCTTTGCCGCCGTCGCCCCCATGATCGCCATGGCTAACGCCAATCCTGGTGCTGCTGGTGCGCAGCTCATTTTTGGCTCCATCATTGGCGCAGGCGTCATCTCGATATTGATCGCGCCTCTGGTCAGCCGCATGCTGCGCTTTTTCCCGCCCGTGGTGACCGGCACCATCATTGCCGTGATTGGTATCAGCTTGATGCGCATTGGCATCAACTGGATTTTTGGCAACCCCTTCGGCCCCACTGCGCCCAGCATCGTCTTGCCGGAACACAAACAGTGGCTTGACGCCGCTGCAGCCGCTGCAGCCGCACCAGGCTCCACCCTGCCGCCCATGCCGCAAGGCCTGGCTCTGGTGCCCAAGCTAGCCAACCCCAAATACGCCAACCTGGCGGGTGTGGGGATTGCCGCCGCCGTTCTGGTGTCCATTTTGCTGATCTCGCGCTTCGCCAAAGGCTTTGTGGCCAACATTTCGGTGCTGTTGGGTATCGTGATTGGCGGCGTGATCGCAACCGCCACCGGCCTGATGAACTTCGACAAAGTGGGCAAAGCCGCCTGGTTTGATGTGGTCACCCCGTTCCACTTTGGCATGCCGGTGTTCGAGCCCGTACTGATCCTGACCATGAGCCTGGTGATGATTGTGGTCATGATCGAGTCCACAGGCATGTTCCTGGCCCTGGGCGAGATGACTGACAAAAAAGTTGACCAAGCAGCCCTCACGCGCGGTCTGCGCACCGACGGTCTGGGCACGCTCATTGGCGGCATCTTCAACACCTTCCCCTACACCAGCTTCTCGCAAAACGTGGGTCTGGTGGCTGTCACGGGCGTCAAGAGTCGCTTTGTGTGTGTGGCCGGCGGCCTGATCCTGATCGCCTTGGGCCTGCTGCCCAAAATGGCGGCCCTGGTCGAATCCCTGCCCACCGTGGTGCTGGGCGGCGCGGGCTTGGTGATGTTCGGCATGGTGGCCGCCACCGGCATCCGCATCCTGGGCGGCGTGGACTTCAAGACCAACCGCTTCAACGCCCTGATCGTGGCCATCTCGATCGGCATCGGTATGATTCCGCTGATCGCCCCCAACTTCAAACAGTGGATGCCGCACGGTCTGCATCCGCTGATCGAGTCGGGCATTTTGCTGGCCTCACTGAGCGCTGTTCTGCTGAACCTGTTCTTCAATGGCGCAAAAGGCGACAACCGTGATGCGATTGAAGCGGCCAAGCAGGCTGAGGCACACTGAGTCAGATCGCCACGGCCTACTGCATCGCGATGACGTGCCGCGGCCTTCAGCCCCGCGATGACTCGCAGAAGTCTGCGCTTCACGATAACTGACTGAAGCGTCATTGCGAGCCCTGCAGGGGCGCGGCAATCTCCTCCACAAAAGGCCAGGCCGTCCCTGGCCTTTTGCTTTTTATGGTGGTAATCCACAGGCCGTGCAGCGTTACAAATCGGTTACGCTAGACCTCCTTCTCTAGACACTTATTCGCCTTAGTACCATGTCTGACCAAAACCTTTCCCCTGCAGAACAAGCCCTGCGTGACGCTGCTCGTGACTACCACCGTCTGCCTACGCGCGGCAAGATTTCGGTCAACCCGACCAAACCCATGTCCAACCAGCGCGATCTGTCGCTGGCCTATTCACCGGGT
>JALQUR010000528.1 GCA_023260695.1 Planctomycetaceae bacterium | reverse complement strand
TTACAGTGAACAGTCAGCTCCATCTGAGACAGCTCATCCGACCACAGGCCAATTTTCAGAGCGCGACTCAGCGACGACAGCGGTGGCAGAATGACCGGCGGATTGACAGCCTGAGGAAGTCGGGCCGCGGTCTGGGTCAGTCGCTCATTGACAAGATTTCGAGCCGTGATCAGATCCGTGCCGCGCTGGAAATACAACTGCACCGACGACAGACCCAGCACGGATTTGGATCGCACGTGGTCCAGAAACGGAATCCCGTTCAGTGAATTCTCAATCGGAACAGTCACCAGGCTCTCAACTTCCTCGGTGGAAAGCCCTGGCGCCTCCGTCTGAATCTCAACCCGCGGCGGCGCAAACTCCGGAAACACATCCAGCGGCACATCCTCAGAGGTCCGGATGCCCAGAACCATCAGCACGATGGCAGATGCCACGACCAGAGTGCGAAAACGAAGTGCTGTTGCAACCAGCCAGTTCATTTGCCGGCTCCAAATTCAGTCCCGAACAGTTCAGCTGCTCCATCCACCACAACCTCAGTGCCGGGTGCCGGTCCGCGACTCAGCACGGACAAATCCGCTGTCGTGAACTGCACCTCCACTCGCTGCCGCTCAAATGTCTGTTCTGCCCGTCTGACGTATACCCACGCAGTACCATGAATATCTCGCAGAACCGAAGCTCGCGGGATCACGAGTGTCTCCTCATCCGTCGACAGCGGCACAACGACTTCCACTCGTTCGTTCGGATGAAATCGCCGATCCTCATTGCTCACGGCATAGTACAGGTCAACCGATGCCGACAACGGATCAGCCGTCGGCGGAGCTGTAACAGGTACTGCCGTGGCAGCATCCTCAGCATTCCCCAGTTCACTCACCTGAACCGGACTTTCGCGATCAATCACAGCCAGCCGTCCGGGATACATCCCGACTCTCACCCAGACCTGCTGCAGGTTGACCAGTTCAAACAATACATCCCCGGCACTCACCGCCTGCCCGGGCGAAGACAACATTGTCTGCAGCACACCGCTGAACGGCGCGATGATCGGTATCGCCGCCGTTGCCTTCTGCTCAACATCCAGCGTCAGCTGCTGCAGCAGCTGACTCCGCTCTGTCGCCGCTTCCAGCGCCTTCATGGCGACCTGTGTCCGCGCAACAGCATCATCCACATCACGCTGACTCCCGACTCGCTCAGCAAGCAGTGTCTGCGCTCTGCCCAGCGCAATCTGAGCGGCATCCAGTTCAGCCTTTGACTGACGAGCGTCCCCGTCCGCAACAATCCCCGCAGCCACAAGATCAGCACGCGCACTCGCCATCGCAACCCGTTCCGCAGCTGTCGGAATCTCACGCTCCGGTGAAAGCAGTGGCTGCAGCTGATACATCACGCTGCCCTGCTCAACGGTACTTCCAGCCGCTGCGGATGCAGCCGACGCAGACACGCGAAGCGTCCCGGTCACAGGCGCAGTCACGGCGATTCGAGCACCGTCCGGAACCACAATCATCCCACCAACCCGCAGCACACGCGGCAGCGTCTTCCGTTCCACCGGAACAGTACTGATCTGCAGACGCTGCTCCGCTTTCGCAGTCAGCACGATGCGACCAATATCACTCTCGTCAGGATGCTCAATTTTTGCTGGAGACGGGTTCGCTGCCGGAGACGCTTTCTCCGGTCCGCAGCCCGTCGCCGACAAGGCGAGGATCAAGCCTGATATCAATGGTGACCTGAGCATGTTCGGGGTCCTGAACCAGCTGTTCCAAATCTGTCTTCGTGTTCTGCGTCTGTCGACGCCTGCGTTTCCTGTCGCGGTCTTCGCGAACAGCCTTACCGGCTGTTGACGAATCTGAAACTACGGCGACAGCAGTTTCCGATGCCGGTCCCGACGAGGTTCCGCCGAAACTCTGCTTCACCGCAGCACCGCTCACCACAAGGCGACGTGTGCCCCCATCAGGACTGGCTGCCGCCTCGACATCGGATCTCTCTTCCACGCCTTCCGACGCAGTGATCACCGTGCAGACACGATATCCCACACTCCGATCCAGCTCCGCAGCAGCGCGGCGTTGAGCCGCAACCAGATCCAGTTCCTGCATCCGCGCATCCAGATACTGACTGGTTGTCTGCAGCACCAGAAAATACGGTGTGCCCCCGTTTTCATAGTTCTTTCCCGCCAGCTCAACGGCCTGCTGGAGCGCAGGCAGCAAATCGCTCCGCACCGCAGCGAGGTTCTCCGTCGCCTGGTCAAACCGCGTCTTTGCAGTCCGCACTTCCAGCTGGATCTGATCCCGCAGACTCAGATAACGTCGCAGCTCCTGCTGAACGCGTGCATCCGCGATGGCGATTCCACCATCATTGCCATTGAAAATTGGCAGCCGCATTCGCAACCCCGGACCGGACTCAAACCGACCGGCGCCGCCACGTCCATTGGCGTCGTAGATCACGTCAAGATTGAGAAACTCCCGCCTCGACAAACCAGCGCGTTCCTGTGCAGATTCAATTCGCAGTTCAGCGGCCCGCAGGTCGGGACGCATCGCCACTGCCTCCTCAATCAGCCCCGCAGCATCGCGATCCAGCTGCAGTGCACCGGACTTAGGAATTGCGTCCAGATTGCCCTCAAACTCGCGCAGTCCCATCGCGTTCACCAGCAAATCCCGCGCAAGAGTCACCTCGTGCTGCATGGAATCTGCCAGTGCAGTGGCCCGTAACGACTCAATCTGCGAGCTCGTTACCTCCAGCTCACTGATGTCGCCAGCAGCCAGACGCCTCCCGGCCAGATCAGCAATCTGGGAACGCAGGGCTGCGGCTTCACGAGCCAGATCAGCACGCTCCCACGCCGCAACCAGATCTGTATGGGCGACTCGCGCATCACGAATCACATTCAGACCATTCTGCACCAGAGTCTCCGTGACCCGATCCACGTCAAGCTGAGCAGCTCGCTCACGAATGGGCTGCAGCCACAACGCATCAACCGTCTGAAACGTCGTGAACTCCAGTTGCTTTGGCCCAAGCGGAAAAAAAACCTGAAACTGCGGATCCGCAATCAGTCCGGAATCAAATAACTGTGCCGATGACAAACCCAGCTCAGCGAGCGATTCCTGAAACGTGGAGTTGTTCCAGAGCGCAATCTGAAAGCACTCCTCCTCCGTGAGCCCGTCCTGCAGAACCACCTGCGGCGGAATCTCAGGCACCCCTGACACATTGACAACCGCTGTTCCCGCACCGAATCGGGAGCGAACTCGCTCAGAAACCTGATCACTGCGGTCAACAAGCTCCACGTGGCGACACCCACTGGATATCAATGCCAGCAGCAGCAGTGAACGAATGAGTCGCGAATGGGAGATGACACAGATCCAGAATTACTTTGCGGAGAAGCCAGTTGCCAGGCCTGCACCAAAGTCATGGCACCAGTGCCCAATCATTGAATCGTCTGACCGCAGCCTGTCGCCCCAGCAAAAATCCACACAATCCGCAAAGTTTAACAACTCCAGCCTCTCCACACAGGCCATTGACAGAGCATGCAAGATCCACACAAGCCATTTAGAAAGAGCCACTTACGTCAACACACCAGGACAGAAATCGGCCCACAGAAGCCCCAGTTGCGTGCACGTCCAGTTCCGCTGCACCAATTCTCTCTATTGGCCGCAACAATCCACTTTTCTGAACACTCGTCCAGACCTTCTGCATGCGCTTATGCTGATGAGAAAGTGTGGTTCCTGCAGGACTTCGCTCATCCATAACGCCCGGCGGATTTCAGTCAGCAAGAATCAAAGGCTGACGCACCAGGCAGCGTGTTGCCTGTATCTCATGCAGCAATTTCACCTGCATCTCAGGCAGCAGTCCTGCCTGCTTTTCCCCGGCAATC
>JALQUR010000521.1 GCA_023260695.1 Planctomycetaceae bacterium | reverse complement strand
CGGAGCCGCAGAGAAAATCACAAGTCGCCCTGCTCAAGTCGCGTGATGCCGTCCTGCATCCGGGTGGGCCTGCCAGTGGCGTGGACTGCCGTTGGTATGCGCGCGGTCAACTGCATGCTAATCATCTGAGCAGCGTTGGCGTTCCAGCTCTGCGGCGTTTTGAGTTCAGCTGAGGTTTTTGCACCCTAACGCCAGAGTCCAGCGAGTAACCAACAACCAACCTCAAAAAACACAACAAAAATGTTGCAAACCAAAAATGCTGCACATACATTTCCCAATAACGATCAGTTGACAACAAAAATGTTTTACAACAAAAACGCTTTGGAAAGGAAAGACTCGTGACCGAATTCTACACCGGCTCTCCGCTCCTGCCCGAAGATTTGTGGTACCGCGATGATTTCATCGCACAGCTCTGGGAGGATCTGCAGAATCAGCACGTCATCCTGGCCGCACCCAGACGTACCGGGAAAACCAGCGTCATGGACCACATGGCGGCACGGCCGCATAATGAATTCTGCGCCGTCTCCGTATTCGTGCAGGACCTTGACCACCCCAGAGAATTCCTGCTCACGCTGCTCGACGCGTTCCACCAGAAAGCTCCCAACGTATTTCGCCGCGTTTTTGAAACAGCAAGCGGCTGGATCCGGAATCAACTGGACCGCATCAGCGACGTGGAACTCGCCGGTTTCAAGGTCGCCCTGCGCGAAGGGTTGCCGAACACTGACGACGCCTGGAAGACTTTGGGGAACGAGCAGTTCTTTCCGCCTGTACGTAAGTCCGGAATCAGGCTGTTGTTCATCGTGGATGAGTTTCCTGACTTCATCCTTAATATGCAAAGAAATCACCCGCACCTGGTGCAACCATTCCTCAGCTGGCTCCGCGGTCACTGCATGAAACCCGCACCACCGAAAGACAACATCCGCTGGCTGCTGGGTGGCTCTGTGAATCTCTCCACAACGCTCGATTCTCTCGGTGCTCTTGACCTCGTTAATGAGTTCCACGTCGCGGAATTGCCGGTACTGACAGACGACCAGGTACAGGACTTTGTTCGTCGCATGCTGACCCATCGAAAAGTCCAGTTTGCACCTGAAGTTCCGGCGTGTGTCGCCAGGCGTCTCGGTCGGCCGGTACCCTACTTCCTGCAGCTGATGACTCAGCAGTTGTTTCGGGCCTGGAGACAAGACCAGCGGACGCTTTCGAACTCCGACGTGGACGCCTGCTTCGACGCACTGATCGTCAGCAGTGCCGCTCGGGACAAACTGCAGCATTTCTATTCGCGGATTCAGCGATACTACAGCGAACCCAAACGCTCCGCAGCCTATGAACTGCTGGCAGAAATCAGTCTGAGCAGCGACGGGCTGACACGAACCCAACTGCTGCAGTGCTTTGAACGCGTGCTGCAGAATCAGGCCCTGACTGTTGCAGCACATGAACGAAAGCAGCTCTTGCACCAGTTGCTGCGCGACCTTGAAAACGACTTCTACATCGTAGAACTCACACAGGAAGACCAACTCGAACCGAATGCTGCAAGCCGTTATGACTTTGCCAGCGGCTTACTGAAATCATGGTGGAAGAAATACTATGCCTGAACATCACTCCGCTTCCCGAATTGGACTTTATCGATCAGTCCTGACGGGAACCGAACACCGACGCAGCATTACAGTCGCTCGGGAGCACATCCTGCAGGACACCATGGAAATTCTGCAGGGAGAGGTCGGCCGCAGACCCAAGCACCATTTCCTGTTCATCGCGCCGCGAGGATTCGGAAAAACGCATCTGCTCTCCCTGATTGAGGATGCAATTACCAGTGATGACAGATTGCAACAGGCATGGCACGTGGTGCGATTTCCTGAGGAAGCAAATCGAGTGCTTTCCTTCGGTGACTTCCTGCTTGGAATCTGCGAAAACCTGCGCGATTCACTGCCTTGTGAACCGACATGGAAAGAACTGTATCAGCGGTTGTCTGTTGAAGAAGACGACCAGCTGATCGTTGACACTTTGGTCCCGGCCATTCGTCAGCGTCACCACAGCCACCATCAGTCTCTGATCCTGATGGTGGAAAACCTGAACCAGATCTTTGAGAAACAGTTCCGAGACCCACGGCACGCAGCCGCGTTACGTGGATTCCTGATGGAGGACAACGGCTGTCTGCTGATGGCAACCGCTCCGCTGCAGTTTGGTTCCGTCACAGATCACAAACAACCCTTCTATGATTTCTTTGATGTCCAGTATCTGGATCAGCTCAGTGAACAGCAATGTGCGGAATTGATCCGCAGGAATCTGGAATGGGAACAGCGCGAAGATCTGCTGCGGAATTTCAGCGCACTGAAACCCAAACTGCGAGCCCTGTACCGCATGACAGGCGGCAGTCCCCGCCTGACGCACATGCTGTACGAACTGATCGCGCACGAGTCGGTTTCAGAAGTCAAACAGCAGTTTCAGCTGCTGCTGGATCGAATTACTCCGTTTTATCAGGATCGACTGAACGACCTCGGGGCACAGGAACGCGCACTGCTGGAAACCATGGCAGCAATGCGTGATCAGCAAAAAACACCCACAGCAATCGCCGCCCGCCTGCGAATGAACGTGACGCAGACGTCAACCCTGCTGAAGCGGCTTTCGAAAGCACAGTACCTGAAATCAACTCAGCATCCGGATGACAAACGCTCTCGGCTGTATGCAATCCGTGAAGGGTTCTTCGATATCTGGCTGACGATGAATATCAGCCGAGTCGCACAGCAGCGGATGCCGTTCCTGCTGCAGTTCTTTGAACAATTCTATCCATCGCTTGAACTACGAAATCTCAAACGGGAGGAATATCGGAAGCGGTTGAAGAGCGGCGAATTTGATGTGGCCGTGGATCCCTCCCGGGATGCCAACGTGCTGGAAGCGCTGGATTATCTGTCTGAAGTAGGTGGCCCCGACGAGCAGGCAACTGAGAAGCTGCGGCTGGCAGGTCTGCACGTCACCCGCGACGATCCGCAGCGAGCGAAACAATACCTGCACGAATTCAGAACCCTGCCCCTCGATCCGCTCGGTCAGTGGTTCGCTTCAAGAGCAGACAGCGACAGCGATCTGAACTACCTGAACGATCTGGAGGAACTGATCGCCGCGTGGGATTCCTATCGGACGGGTGACCTCGAAGCCTTCGCAAAGCACCTGCAGGAAACCGGAGAGAACCTGACATATGCCAACTGGTCGGAAGCAAAAATTGCATTCCTGCGTGAGCATCTGCAACTGGTTTCGGAACCCGCAGCACGGATTGGGACCAGGCTGAAACTGGGCTTCTTCCTGAACACGCTTGCTCGCTGGAATGAATCTGAGTGCGAACTTCGTGAAGCCTTGCAAGAAGCTTTGGAACTCGCTGATCAGGAACTTCTTTCGGAAGCTCTCAACAGCCTCGCCAGCTTACTCCAGGCCACCAACCGCCTCAGCGAAGCCGAACCCCTGTACCGCCGCGCCCTTGCCATCAATGAACAATCCTACGGCCC
>JALQUR010000402.1 GCA_023260695.1 Planctomycetaceae bacterium | reverse complement strand
GAACATCAACGACACCGATGATACGGGAGGCTTCCTGACGGTTCCCGGAGAGCACTGCAATGCGAGCGAGTTGCAGGGACGCTTCCAGCCAGTCGTTCTGTCCTGCCGGTGTTACCTGCTGCACATGGAGCCAGAACTGCTGGAACGGCTGCCGAAGCTGCTTGTTTGTCAGAGCGTCGGACAGTGAGATTGAAACCAGATCCTGCACAAGTTCCGTGCGATCCTGCGGAGCAAATTTCGGTATCAGTGGTGTGAGCGTCTCAATTTCTCGAGTGACGAGTGCTGAATCACCTGCCAGAGCGGCCAGCCGCAGTCTGAGGATCGGGGAAACATCTGCGCCCTGTGCATTCTCCGAGTCCGCCGCCAGGAGTTGCAGCAGCAGCTCTGACAGTTGTTTCTGTCCATGTTTTTCCGCAGAACGAAGTTGTGGTGCCAGCAGTTGCACAAGTTCGTCACGGAAATTGCGGGGGAGCAAAAGCAGGGCATCTGTGATCTGCTGGTATTCCTCCGGCGGCAGAAGTTGTCGCAGCTTACACAGTACAACGAGACCCTGAGCAGCTGTTACGGCTCGGAGCCACTGATTGCGTTCATCTGCTGAGGCAGTGTCGGGAGGGGTGATTATTGTGACAGGACTGCCAAGGGCCGAGCTGACAGCAGATTCACGGGCAGGCCAGTCTCGTGGTTCGGAGGCATCAGCACGGCTCCACAGGATTCCTGTCTCAAACTGAATCCGCAGCAGCCGGATCGCCGACAATGCAGAATCAGGCTGAGTCTGCAGGATTGTCCGTGCCATTCGCTGGTATTCATGGATTGCATCCGCTTCTGCAGAGCCGTCTTCCGACAATTCGCCAAGGCCAGCATGTCTGATCAGCAGGTCTGCCAGCTGATTGAGTGAATCAGCAAATTCCCCGAGGGCTGTGGCTGAATTCTCTCCGGTGTATCTGTTCTCCGCCTGCTGGCAGACTGGCAGCAGATATTCAGCAGCCAGCAGAGGCTGTTCGTTGCGAAAGTATCTGGCGAGGTAGTGACGTACGGTTGTGGTCTCTGCGGTGTCGGCAAATGCGTCGACATGTTCCAGCATCGCCTGCCGATAACGCAGCTCGGCCTGCTGCGATTCGTCCTCGTTTGGTGTCTCCAGCCAGAGCTGTCCGAGCGCGAAGATTCGCAGAGTGTCTGCCTGGGCCGCAGCCTTTTGATTGCTCAGCAGAGAGTACTTCTCACGAGCGCGGTTGAGGTCTTCACTGGCGGCGGACCAGTCCCGGAGCTGCAGTGCAAGATCACCGGCCTGCTGCGATGCGAACGCAGAGAGTGACACATCGCGATCTGCTCGCTGCAGGATTCCGAGCAGCAGTTCGCGAGCTGCCTGGTACTTTCCGCTGGTTGCCAGCAGATGTGCCTCTTCCAGTTGCGACGCAGCAGCAGGCCCTGCTCGGAGTGCCAGCTCCAGTCTTTGCCGGCAGCGTTGCACGCATTCGGACCAGATTCCCGAGAGTCCATTCTGCAGTTCGTTGATGAGTCGTTTTGCTTCGGTGCTGGTGTTGAGCAGCGCTTCCTGACGCTCCGCTGACGGATTCTCCAGCAGCAACAGCAGTTCTGTGATCTGCAGCTGGCATTGCAGCTGCATCAGTCCTGGCTCCGGCAGGTTCAGCTGTGAGTCAGGAAAGTTTTCTGATTCTGTGAGCAGACGCAGCGCTTCTGTCGGCTGATGCGCATTGAGCAGTGCTCGCACACGAAGTAGTTCTGCCTGCATTCGTTGTTGGGGTGTTTCCGCATCGGCGAGGAGGCTGCGGTAGCGAAGGTCAAACGTCTGCTGGTCGGGGGCCAGCCGGGCAACGAGGCAGCGGGCTCGAAAACGTTCGGCATTGATCGATGAGCGGGTCAGTTGTTCAGATTTCTCCAGCAGTTTTGTTCTGGCGGAAGCAGATGCACTGGAACCGCCAAGCTGGAGCAGGGAATACTGCAACTCCGCCTGAGCAAGCTGTGTACTCAGTCGCACAGTGCGGACGAACGCGGGACTCAGATCTCGCCGCACGCTGGAGAGCTGTGTAAGCAGGCTTTCTGCAAGGTCGTATCCCTGCTGACAGGCATCAACGGCAAAACGGATCCGTGTCGGAGGAGGATCGAGTCCGGTGAGCAGGGCTGCCGCCTCGGCTGGCGAGGAGCCACCAAAGCCGAGCGGAGTGGCTTCCATTTTCCCGACCGCATTCAGCAACTCAACCTGTCTGACCCGCAGCTGGATGTTGAGTTCGGGTGACGGTGGCAGATTGCGGAGGCGATCGGTAATCCGCTGAACGGCCGAACGAATCAGCTGCATCCGGTCAGATTCTGCCAGCAGCCAGGCGTGATCTGAGCAGCAGTCTGCCAGCAGCAGTTCCCATTCCGCCTGGATTCCCGGGTGTTTCGCTTCAGCCTGGCGACGCAGGCAGTAGTTTTCTGCGATTTCGTAAAGTCCGCGCAGCCGCAGTTGCTGAATGAAGAGTGCTTCCCCGTCCGGCAGCAGGGAGTCTGCGGCAAGGGTCGGCAGCCCATCAATCCTCAGAAAGATCAGTAACAGCAGCAGACAGCGGACCATGAAATCCAGTGTAATTGGCGATCCGGGGAAACAGCCAGCGTCATTCATCGATTGCTTACAAAGGTCCCGGAACCGTTCAATTCAGCGGAAGTGGGCAGGACAGGGGGGTATTTCCAGCTGCACGGGCTTCAAAAACACGGTTCCGCAAATCATTGTTCGAAAGTATGTTGGACGTGGAGTATCAGATCGTCTGGAGCGTGGAACGGATGGAAACGAACAGAAACTGGCACACGGATTACGGGGCCGCCGAACGGAGATTGGGGGATATCCCATGACCGAATCGAAGGCTGCAGCCATGGATATTCCTCCGGATGCTGCTCAGGTGCAGCAGCTGTACGTTCAGCATGCGCGGGAATTGTGGGCCATTTTTTATTCAATCTGTGGAGATCCGGAGCGTGCTCAGGATGCAGTTCAGGAGTCGTTCCTGAAGCTTCAGATATACGACGGGGAACAAATTCGAGACGCTCGGGCGTGGTTGCTCCGCGTGGGCCAGAACTGGCTCCGTGATCAGGCGCGACGGCGAGTGAATTCGTGTGTGCTGTTACCGGGCCTGGATGACCAGACACGGCAGCAGCTGAGTGCGGATGAACTACTGGCTCTTGGTGAACGTCAGGGCCAGATTCGTGCGGCACTCGCGGAATTGAGCGAAGAGGATCGTAAGGTTCTCGTCATGAAGTATTCGATGGACTGGTCGTCAGCACAGATGGGACAGGTGCTTGATTGTACTGCTGCCGCAGTGGATATGAGGCTTTCGAGGGCGCGGCGACGGCTTGCCGGAATACTGGAGCAGCGAGGAGTTGGCAATGACTGAACACATCAAAGATACCGACAGAAACGGTCTGACTCAGGAAGATGTCGAGGTAGAGCACCTGCTTCGTGAGTTCTTCCGTTACGAGGTGCCTTGTTCGCTGCAGGACGGTCTCTCGATTTCAGAGCCTCAGATCAGGCTGGCAGCTCACTCCGTCAGGCTGAACACCGCCACTGGATCAGCAGTCAGGCAGATTACAACAACCACGGCACTGGCAGCACTGGTGGTGGCAATGTTCATGCTGTCATTCACCGGCCCGCGGCAGCCAGATGACTTCGCTGGTTCAGACAACGTGACAAGTGAAGCGACGGTGCCGCCGGATGAACAGCTGATGCTGGTCTCCCCGGATGCAGACTCAACGCAGCACGCTGTCAGCGAAGAAGGCCTGTTGCTGGAGGAAACAGATCAGATTGATCTGAATCCGAAGCGTGAAAAGTGAACTGAGTTGGACCCTTGCGGGGCGAGCGGATGAATCCCCGGGTGTGCCGCTGAGTCAGCAGGTCAGTTCAGGGCTGTTTTCGTTGCAGCATTGCTTGTGCCTGCACCAGAAATTCCGCTGCGGCTGCCGAGTGTTCTGATTCTGCAGCGGCGCAGAGTCGAGTAAATTCGAGCAGGGCCTGCAGGCCCGACACCCCCAGATACTCAGAGCCGTTCAGTTCAGCTCCCTGAGCCACTTCGGCGCGGAAGAGTGTTTCCACAGTGTTCAGGCTGTCCCAGTCCTGCCAGCGCGCCAGCGTCATTACTGCGGTCGGTTGCAGCACAGGATTCTTCGCGAGTTGTCTCATCACATCGCAGCGTGTTGCTGAGGTTGTCAGCTGTGGTTCATCGGCCTGAACAAAATCGAGGCACTGCATCAGCGCGTGACGAGCGGTGTCATCAGCTGACTCCGAGAGGAACCAGGGGGAGATTCGTTTCAGCCCGGTTTCGCCTGTGAGCAGCAGATAGCCGGCGAGCAGCCCTTCGCCTCCGAAACGGAAGGCACCTGTAGCGGGGTCATTCAGCTGCTGCACGAGGAACGCGGCGTCATCCGGCTGACCACAAAGCCCGAGCAGCAGTCCATAAAGTCCGAGGCGTTCGGGACCCGTCAGCGGGTTGGCAATCCAGCTGCGAATCGCTTCACGCTTCAAAAGTGGGGCAGTGGAGCGAACTTCATCCCACGACGCGGCGGCAAATTCAGCCCACGCGTCTGCCGCAATCGCCGGGTCGGGGTCTTCAAGCCAGGCCGCAAACCAGGTCAGTCGTTGCCTGCGAGGCAGATCGGCACTGGGCAGGTTCCGCAGATATCGGGCGACTTCTGAGGAGATAAACAACTGGTCGGTCCACTCACATCGGTCAGCAATCCGCAACGTCAGTTTCTGTGAGACAAGTTTTGTGCGGAATGGCGAAGTCGCCTGTGAGCCGGGCGGAGAGGCCGTTTCCGCTGGGGTGGTGTGGTTGTCCGGACGCGCAAACGTCTGCACAAGGCCCGATGCGTCAGAGCCTCCGTGAACGCCGTAGAGTAAGTACAGCTGACCGGTGTCACCCTCCAGAGCAAACGGCAGTGTCGAGAGTTGTCCGGGGTTGATCCGGCAGGCCATCATCACTGCGGGATCGCCTGTCAGTGTGTGGCGGATGCGCAATTGACTGAGCGGGGGTGCAGTGGCTGTGCCCTGCCGGACAACCAGCAGTTCCGCGATGACAGCAAAGTCACACAGCTGAAGTTGCCCGGAAAACGACTGTGGCGGTGCCAGACAGAACGGGCAGGCACGAAGTGAGCCCGAAAGCCACAATGTGCAGATCAGCAGACCGAGTGTTCGAAACCACATCCGTGCATTCCACTCACAACAGGATCCCGGTCCCGCCACGCTGGCTGTCAGCGCTGAGTCGGGGACGCCCGAAGTCTAACAGAAACAACGGAGCTTCGAACACAGATCAATTCGGAGGCGGAGCCGGGGGCGGGTGTGCCGGCTTTGCTGAGCTTTCGTTCAGCTGAAGCGAAGTCGTCGTCCTGAAATCTCAGGTCGCCATCGTGTTGCCGGTCGCTGTGATGCTAGACTGTTGTCTCAGAATCGATAGCGGCCTGTCGCGGCAGATGCGGAGACTGCGATCAGGAAATCAGGACTGGATTCAGAGTATGAACGGCTACTTGCCCTTTCGAAAACGCCTGCATCCTTGTCTATTGCTGCTGCCACTGCTGCTCAATTGCGGACCAGTTGTGGCACAGGATGACGGTGTAACGCAGGTCAGTGCACGGGTGCGGGCTTTGATGCAGGAGTCGTGTGCAGACTGTCATGGGCCGGAACTTGCCGAATCCGGATTTCAGATCGAGCTTGCTCCGAGCAGTCTGCAGTTGCCATCGGGCTATGCTCGGTGGCGTCAGATTATTCAGCGGATCGAGGCCGGAGAGATGCCTCCTGCCGGGAGCGATCGTCCTGATCCGCAGCGGCTTGCCGGCGTACTGGCGGAGATCCGACAGGGGCTTGCAGAGGCTGACCGTCTGCGAGCAGAAACCGGCCGAGTTACTCTTCGCCGTCTGAACCGTACGGAGTACGAGAATACCGTACGGAGGCTTTTCTCAAGCAGTGTGGAGGTCAGGCAACTGCTTCCTGAGGATCCGATCTCGCATGGTTTTGACACCGTCGGTGCCGCACTCAGTCTTTCAGCAGTGCAGCTGGAGCGATATCTGGAAGCAGCAGATCAGGTGCTTGCGGACGCGCTGAAACCAGTGCACGAGGAATCGCTTCAGGTGCAGCGGTTCGACCTTTACGATTCGCTGCCGCAGTGGTTTCTGCCAGGTGTCTGGAAGCAGGATGAGGGTGTGATCCTGTTTCGCAACGGAGGAAGTTCGGCCACGGACCTGCGGGAATTCAAGGCGTCTGCGCCGGGTCTGTACACATTTCGGATTGCCGCATCCGCCTGGCAGTCTGAGACACCATTGCTGATGGGAATCGCCCTCGGAAACTTTGTTGTGGCCGGAAATCCGACACGACACCTGGGATATTTCGATGCGTTCCCGGGAGAGCCGCGAGTGCTGGAATTCACCGAGCGGCTGGAGCGACGTAACGACACCATCAAGGTTACACCGGTGCATCTTCCATTCGTTTATCTGAAGCACGAGACGATGCCCGAGTATCCGGGACCAGGCCTGCAGATTCACTGGATGGAGGTTGCCGGGCCACATCCGGAGGAATGGCCGACAGAATCTTTTCGAGCAGTGTTTGCAGATGTTGATCCGGCGAGTGGAACGATTGCAGATGCCGGTCGGCTGTTGCGAGAGTTTCTTCCTCGCGCATTCCGTCGACCTGTCCGAACGGGTGAAGAACAGCCGTTTCTGGATGTGGTGGAGGCAGCCATGGCGAACGGCAGCTCCTTTCGCGACAGCTATCTGATGGCACTCAAAGCGGTGCTGGTTTCGCCCGACTTTCTGTATCTGCGGGAACCGAATGGTCGTCTGGATGCTCATGCACTTGCCAGCCGCCTGTCCTACTTCTTGTGGAGTGCGCCTCCGGATGCCGCACTGAGTGCAGCCGCAGACAGCGGTGAGTTACTGGAACCTGAGGTGCTGCATCAGCATGTAGAACGGATGCTGGAAAGTCCGCATGCAAAGCAATTCACGAAGAATTTCTTCGGACAGTGGCTGAGCCTGCGGGATATTGCAGCAACGACCCCGGATCCCATGCTGTATCCGGAGTTCGATGAATCGCTTCAGTGGTCTGCTGTTCTTGAGACTGAGCTGTTCATGGAAGAAATGCTCCGCAGTGATCTGGGGATTTCCAGTCTGGTCAAGTCTGACTTTTCGATTGTGAATGGCCGGCTGGCGGAGCATTATGGGATTCCGGATGTGCACGGAGTGGAGTTTCGCAAGGTTCAGCTTTCGTCGGCGAGTCATCGCGGTGGGGTCCTGACACAGGCTGCAATTCTGAAAGTGACAGCGAACGGAACAAATACGTCTCCAGTTATTCGCGGAGTCTGGGTACTGGACCGAATCCTTGGTCAGCCTCCGCTGCCACCTCCGGCAGGGGTTCCGGCGGTGGAGCCGGATATCCGCGGTGCGACGACCATTCGGGAGCAACTTGAGAAACATCGTGCAGATGCTGGCTGTCGCGGCTGTCATGCAAGAATCGATCCCCCCGGGTTTGCACTGGAAAGTTTCGATGTCATCGGGGGATTTCGGTCGCAGTACCGAGTTGTGGCAGAACAAAACAAGTGGGTCAAAAACCGTGTGGGACCATTGGCTCGCTTTCTGGCTGCCTGGCAGTATGGGCTGGGACCGGATGTGGAATGTTCCGGCGAACTGCTGGATGGTCGAAAGTTTGCGGAGATTGACGAGTACCGAGACCTGCTGCTTGCGGATACAAGGCAGATTGCTCGTAATGTTGCCGGGAGGCTGGTGACGTACGGAACTGGCAGTCCGGTAAGTTTCGGGGACTGGCAGGAAATCGACCGTATCCTCGACAGCACAGCCGATACAGACTACGGCCTGCGATCCCTGATTCATGCTGTTGTGGCGAGTGAGTTATTTCTGAACAAGTAGTGACTGCGGGCTGATCAGCACTTTGCTGTGACAGAGCACCAGTCCGACAGAACTGAGATGGGATGTGGCGAAATGGGAATGCCAGCTTCGACAAGGCGATGTTTTCTGCGCGCAGCCGGAGTTACTCTTGGACTGCCGATCCTCGAACAGAACCTGAGTGGCGGAATGCGATCTCCCGCAGACGCTCCGCGAAGAATGATCTGCATCAACACCAGCCTTGGGCTGCATACTCCGAATTTGTTTCCGGAGCAGCAGGGGCATGGCTATGAGCTGACACCGTATCTGCAGCCACTGGCAGATTTCCGTGATCAGCTCACGGTATTCTCCGGGCTTTCGCACCCCGAAGTTGACGGCGGTCATCCCGCGGAGTTGTGTTACCTGACTGCGGCTCCGCATCCGCGCGCGGATAATTTCCGCAACACAATTTCGCTGGATCAGTATGCGGTTGAACAGCTGGATCCGGACACAAGGTTTTCCTCGCTGGTGCTGTCGTCATCATCAAGTCGAGGATTGTCATTCACACGCAGTGGAGCTCCGATTCCGGCAACGGACCGTCCTTCGCAGGTATTTCGCCGGATGTTTGTTGACGGTACCGAGCGAGAAGTCCAGCAGCAGATTGAGAAGCTGCATCAGGGACGCAGCATTATGGATGTCGTGCTTGAGCAGGCGCGAACATTTCAGCAGGGACTTGGTCAGCAGGATCGTGACAAACTCGATGAGTATTTCACCTCTGTTCGCGAGGTGGAACGCCGACTGGTCAGGGCAGAAGACTGGGCGAAGCGACCCCGGCCACAGGTAACAGCCACGCCACCGCGTGATATTGCATCAGCGACAGAAGTACCGGCTCGAGTGCGGCTGATGATCGATCTGATACTGCTGGCTCTGAAGACGGATTCAACTCGATTCATAACGTTTGCCCTGAACGGCCTGAATGCCGTTCCCGTCATTCGTGGGGTTACACAGGACTGGCACAATCTTTCCCATCATGGGCAGGACCCCGAGAAGCTTGCGGAACTGAGGATTATCGAACTGGAGCAGATGCAGTTGTTTGCCGAACTGCTCAGTGGATTGCAGCAGGCCACTGAGGGTGGAGCTACACTGCTGGATCGCACCATCGTGCTGTTCGGCAGCAATCTGGGGAATGCCAGCAGCCACGATAATCGCAATCTGCCGATTCTTGTTGCGGGTGGTGGATTCAGACATGGTCAGCATCTTGGCTTTGATCCCGATAGTCCACCCCCGCTGAGTAACCTGTTTGTGCAGTTCCTGCAGCGGCTGGGAGCTGAAGTGGATCAATTCGGCTCGAGTACGGGAACCATTCCGGGCCTGGAACTGATCTGACCGCAGGATTTCCCCTGCAGGAATGCCGCGGATCATTCCGGGCGAATTTACCTGTGGCTGGCACGGCTGGCGGTCGTGGATTCCTGTGCATATTGACAGGACAGGCAGATCTCGCCGATACTCCGGCTCCGGCTGACCTGCAGACGCTGCGGATGTGCTCAGCCTGGTTCGCGCAACTCATTATTGTGCAAAGGATTGCACTATGTCTTCTGCTGCGGTCGCAGAGCCTGTACACGCTCCACACTCCCGAATCTGTCCTGCCTGTGGTGAAGCAGCAAGTCTGTCATCCCGCGTCTGGAAACTTGTGAATGCTCGCGGGGAGGCGGAGTGGCTGCAATGTGGCGAGTGTCGATCCTATTTCATTGACCGTGAGTACGCGCTGCAGACGGAGGTGTCTCATACTCAGCAGATGACATGGGGCAGTCCCAAAGAAGGGGCAGCGCTGAATCAATACAAGCAGCGGATGTATCGTTCAATTCTGGAGAGGCTTGTTCAGCAGCTGGGCGAACCCGCTGGACAACGAATACTGGATATTGGCTGTGCTTATGGTGGATTCATGGCAGCCGCTGAGTCCGCCGGCTTCGACGTAATGGGGTATGACATTGTTCCTGAAGCAGTCGACTTCGTAACTGCTCAGGGAATGCGCGCACAGTGCTGTGCTCAGGCCGAGGAGTTTTCGCTCAGCGAAGAACCATTCGATGCTGTCACCGTACTGGATGCGAATATCTACTGGCCAGATCAGCCGGCGGAGCTGCGTGAGATCTGCAGGCTTGTGCGACCGGGTGGACTGCTGGTCATGCGTGTGGTGGACAAATCCTGGCTGGCTCGAATTGGCGGCCTGATGCAGAGCGTCTCAGCTCGTCAGGGTCAGAAGGTGCTGCGACGTGCGCTGAATGATCATCGCTTTTCAATGCCGCTGGGAAGCTTCCTCAAGGTTGTCGAAACCGCCGGATTCCGAGTCATCAGCGCAACTCCGAAGGGAGCGGTGCACAGTGATCAGACGAGTCTGGGTGTGAAGTTGAGCTTCGGCGTGGGCACGGCACTCTGGCATACCCTGGGGTTGTTTGTAGCACCGGGTGCAATTGTCGTGGCGGAGCGTCCTGCGGAATGAGAAACAGCCACCCGATCAAATGATCGGATGGCTGCTGTTAGTTGCCGGCTTGTGGAGCGATCGCGGCCTGTGGGGCGATCGCGAGGTGATCAGGCGACGCTGGATTCTTCGTAATCCTCTACGACATCGTCAGTGGGGACCACTGCGACGTCATCAGCCAGATCCACAAACCCCTTGAGGTGGACGGCACGCGTATGGTGCTGCAGTTTTTTGAGCGCCTTGCTTTCAATCTGGCGAATACGCTCGCGGGTCACCTTGAAGATACGACCGGTTTCTTCCAGCGTGTAGCTGTAACCGTCCCCAAGTCCATACCGCAGCTTGATAATTTCGCGTTCGCGATAGGTGAGGCTTTTCAGAACATGGTCAATCTTGTCCCGCAGCATCTGTTTGGCAGCTGACTCTGCTGGACTGCTTTCGTGGCTGTCCTCGAGGAACTCTCCAAAGCTGCTGTCTTCGCTTTCCCCGACCGGAGTATCGAGACTGATCGGATGTTTCCATGTCTTCATGATCCGTTCAGTTTCTTCGATACTCATTCCGACGGCTTCGGCAAGTTCCTCGTTGCTGGGCTCTCGGCCGGTGGCCTGTCGAATTTCTTCGGCACGTGCCTTGAGCATGGAGATGCTCTGGAACATGTGCACGGGAATTCGAATGGTGCGGGCGTGATCGGCAACTGCACGAGTGATTGCCTGTCGAATCCACCAGGTTGCATAGGTGGAAAACTTGTAACCTCGACGGTACTCGTATTTCTCGACGCCGCGCATCAGCCCGGCGTTTCCTTCCTGAATCAGATCGAGGAAGCTGAGCCCACGGTTGCGATATTTCTTCGCGATTGAAACGACCAGTCTCAGGTTACCGCCTGAAAGCTTCTGTTTGGCGTCTGTCCAGCCAGCCTGTCGTTTGCGAATTTCGCGACAGCGACGAAGGAACTGCTGTGGAGATTCCAGCAGCAGCTCGACGTACTCTTCGAGCTCTCTTTCGAGGTTTTCTCGTTCTGTATCAGCGGAACGCATCCCACGCAGACACGCAATATCGCTCAGCAGTTGTTCGATGCGGTCACCAATCTGCAGCATTCGTTTCATAATCAGCTGCAGTCGATGAGTTCGTACGCTGAGTTCTTCGCAGAGCGTGCACATTTTGCGACGGCGGACCAGCATCCGTTTTTCGATGAGCAGACGCGCCGGGTCGTCTTCCGGCAGGTCCCGGATGGATTGAAAGTCGCTCAGATTGTCTTCGCGAAGCTGATGCAGGGTGCGGAGGTTTGATTCCATCCGCCCTTCGATCTGCTCCTTGCGGACTTCCTCAGTCTCGGATGTTCGCAGTGTTCGTTCAAACGGGAGTTCACCGCGACGAACCTTTTCAATGATATCCACTGCCTGACCGAGTGCGTAGTCAGACTCAAGGACATGTCGACGCATGCGCTTGCGGGTGACTTCGATCTGTTTGGCAAGAAAGATCTCGCGATCTCTGGTGAGCAACGGGATGTTGCCCATCTGGCTCAGATACATGCGAATCGGGTCGCGTGATGAGAGAGCAGATGTCTCAGGGCCGAGCAGTGCGCGAGCGGCCTTTTCGGCCTGTGCCTGCTTGACTTCCTCTTCCAGAGGTTCCGGCTCCAGAGAAATATCCGGGTCTTCCCGGAAATCCAGTGAGTCTTCGTCCAGGGCAATGATCAGGGAGTCGACCATTGCCGGGTCGCCTCCCTCGTCAGGCAGCCAAGCGTGAGCCTGCTGCACTGTCACAAAGCCTCGTTTAGTTCCGACCTCGATGATCGCCTTCAATCCCGCGTCCAGACGATACACGCAAATCCCCTTTAGTCGTTTCCGAATGATTCTCAGAGTGCAGCGTCAACCTTGAACGAGGACCATCGTGCTGAACAATTCATTTGTCCCGCAGAGATGACGCCTTCGCAAAAGATCATTGACGAGTTCTGAAAAAATCCGGCGGGGCTTTCCGCCCCCAGCAATGAAACGAGTGTCCATGCCTCCGTGTGAGACAACCGCTTTTTGATTTCTGACAGATCTGTCAGGCAAGCCAAAGTCTTCAGGTGAACATTTCAGATGATCACTTCGACCGGATTGCCTCGCAGGAAACGGAGCCAGCCGTTGCCAACGTCAGATCGCCCTCTTCAGGGTGCATACATCGGGAGCCCAGCGAGCGTTCCAGTCGCAGATTCCTGATGCAGGCGCTGCCGGGTCGGGCAGGATGCGGATGTTCTTCGAACCGTAACCGCCCTATCAAACCTGGTCGCAGTCATTCTGTCAAGAAACAGGCCAGTTTCACGAAATCTCATGCCGAGAAAATCGATGAAATCCCCGCAAGCCGGGTTCTGTGGCAGGTCTCTGACAGGGGCACAGCATACCCGCGAATCTGAAAAATCAATCGCCGCAGGACGCAAAAAAACCAGGTTCGAACGATTCAGGAAAATCACAACGAAGGGGATCCCAGGTTCTCTCCTCCTGTGAGAAAACTGCTCCCGGAATTTCCTGACATTCAGGATTATTCGCGGTCGAGTGACGATCGTCAATCAATCAGCAGAGGATCGTCCCGAAAACCCGCTCCCGGAGCGGAGCTGACCGGCGGAGTGTCAGTTCATTGTCGTTGGCGCTACCATCGAAAACCCTGATGTGTCCTCGGACGACTCAAAGTCATCGTCGGCATGCGCTGCAAACATGCGGCGGTGGTGCTCCACCTGCTCGTTCGGCGAGTGGTTTCTCATGCTGTCGTCGCAGAGTTTCCACATGCCATTGCCAGCGGGGGTGAAAAACATGCGGAACCAAAGCATGTTTTCGACGTGTTGCTGAGGAGAACGCAGGGAGATTGAGATGCCCGTCTCATACCACTCAAACAACATCCCGAAGAAGCCACTCGGGATATACTTCACCGCGCAGAGGTCAACACCGATGGAGTGGTGACCCTCGTCACGAACGAGTCGAGACAACACATCGCGCAGCAGTGACAGATCAGCACCGTCCCAGATTTCCATTTCATCAAGGGAGACGAAAGCAGTATCTCCGGACATGTAGAAACTCAGTTGCTGCTTTTTGCGTAAACTCATGATCTGCACACTCCTGCGATTCATGCGCCCGATGTCGGTCAATGCCGGGTTGCCAATTCTGTCGGATCAGATTCTGCTGATACGCTCGACGACGAACTGACTACGCAACAGCTGTGCCGAAACGTCCACATCGCAGAGCAATTCCCTGAAGCGCTCAGGAGTGTGGTTGCAGCAGGGGCAAATCGCCGTATTCCCCGAAGCCACGTCTGTGTGAATCCTGGGCGACGGTCGTTGCCAAACGGCAACATACGCATCAGAACGTTGCCTTTTGGATTCACAATTGCAGTGCCGGGAGTGGGTTGCAGCGGTTGTTTGAGGAAACTCCGCGGAGCTGAGTCGCAGATTGGCGTTGCGTGATTACGAGTGCAGAAAAGCAGGGATTTCGCCTTACAGCGATCAGCTGTTTCCGGCAGAATGGGGTCCTGCCCGAGAGCGACGGAAGGGAATCTGAGGAGGCCCAGAGTCAGCACGGCTGAAAGGACACAACGGCAAATGAACTATAAACAACTGATGCTGCTGATCCTGACAATCTGGTCAGCTGAAATCCTGACCCGACTGATGTTTGACGTTCTGGTGACTCCGCGTTTTGAGTATCTCACGTATTACCTTGAAAAGGATGAGGGCAGTTTCCTTGGCGGAAACATCCATCCGGAAGTTGGTGCGCGGGGCTGGCAGCTGGTCACAGCTGCACCGAATCCGGAAAATGCTGAAGAGATGATTCTCTTCTTTCAGCGAAAAGTGCTCTTCTGAGTAGCTCTGCTCAGGCCATGCTCAGTCCGGCGGACAACTGTTTGTCCACCTCGTTGCTGACGATGACTCCATAATTCACGGCGCCCAGCCATCCGGACATGATGATCCCGACGCTGCCTGCGTGGTACAGTCCAGTGACCTGCCGGGGCAGCTCCTGGCTGATCCTGAGACCCTCAAACTTGGTACCGAATGAAGCCCCCATGTAATGTCGCGTATAGCGTTCAAACGTTCCCGGCGTGGCCGCTTCTGTATGCTCCACAACCGAGCGGATGTTGGGAACGTACCTTTCGAGGCACTGCAGGGTGGTCTCAATGAGATCTTCCTTGGACCTGCGGTACTCTTCTTCAGACAGGCCAGCCCAGTCGCTGTAGTTCGCATTCGTGGAGGAAACAATCAGCCAGCGGTCGCAGCCGGGCCGCGTTTCCGGATAGTAAAAGCTGAATGTCCGGCTGCTCACCTGTCGGCTGAGCATGGCGTCAATGTCAAAGCCGCGGTGATCAGAATGGAAGAGCAGATCTCCGCAGGAGCGATCAAAGCCCTCACCGGGTTTCAGAGCCATATAAACCTGGCAGGAACTGTTGTTCATGCGGATGCTGCGTGTCTCTTCAACAAATGCGGGGTCAAAGCAGGATTCGCCGGCCAGATCGAGGATTGTTGAGCGGATATTGGCATTGGAAACGACAGCGCGGCAGGCGATCCGCCGACCGTTCACAATCACACCCCGAACCTTCCGATCGGGGCCAACCTCAATTTTTTCGACCAGACAGCGGATTCTGAGATCGACGCCATTTTCGATCATCACGTCCTTCATCTTTGTGACCAGAGCGTCAGTTCCGCCCTCGAAGGTGTAGACTCCCTTCTGCATGAAGTTCGAAAAGACAATCCCATAGGTGATTGCCGGATCTTCAAGCGTGGACCCGTTGGCGTAGGTGATGGGCTCCATCAGCATCCGGATGACATCGTCCCGCCCCGGAAAAAACTCAGCGAAAAGCTCACGCGTCGTCTTCTTCTGTTCATCGAAGAAGTTCATGCCCCGAGCCGTGTCAAAGAACTGACTGACTCGCTCCGGCTCAAGCCCGAAATGTTCGATCAGGATGCGAGTAAAGTCGTCGCGGGTGAATGAAGTTCGCAGTGAGAACTGCGGGTTTTCAAAGCGAACTTCCCGCAGCGGGACAATGGAATCTGCAATTTCCGGTGACCAGTACTTGCGACAGCTCTTGATCATGCCCCACGGAAATCCGTGGAGTGAGATGTCGAAGATATGTCCCCCGGCACGTTTGAACCACGTTGCCATGCCGCCGAGCTGGTAGTGATGTTCGAGCAACAGGACGCTGTAACCGGCGCGAGCAAGGATGTTGGCTGAAGTCAGCCCGGCAAGCCCGCTGCCAATCACCGCCACATCATAGGAATCCCGGGCGCCTGCTAAGAAATCACGTGGCATTGCAAGGAGATCACTGTGGAGAAAACCGGAGGGAATGTTGTTTCACAGGTAGTGTTGTTCAGGCACCGTCAAATCGCGCCTGCCGCATTCGGGAGGACCAGAAGTCTCAGGCAGATTTGTGTGCGTGGGATGACCTGACCGGCAGAATCTGCCGATCGTCATTCTCTCCACGAAGTAGGTAACGGGTCAGGAGTCGAATCTCAAGCCGCGAGGGGAGAGCAACCTGTCTTTACCCGATTTGGCAGTATGGGTTAGCATCAGCGGCTCCGGAAATCGCCCAGAGCGGTCAGCGTACGCGGGATGTCGCTGTAACGCTGCGGCTGTTCCTGTCCGGACGTGACCAGACCCGGTTGTAATGAAGAGTCCCTGGAAACCAAATGAGCAGAATACTTCGGTGTCGCATGCTTAAATCCGCTATTCAAGTCATTGTCCTGACGCTCGTCATGGGTGTTGCCGCAGAGTCACTGCGTGCTCAGTCCGCCGAGGATGCTCGAGTCAGACTGTCGCACCCTGGTGTCGATGTACTCAAAGCTGATCTGCAGAAGATCCTTGATCTGACTGACAAGGCGGAACAGCGGCAATGGCAGAACATGGCCGACTTCATTGACACGTTTGTTTACGGCGTTGATTACGGCAACCCGTTGCATGTTGAGATCCTGATCGGTGTGGACCCGATCTCTTATCTGCTCATGCTGCCGCTCGAAGACGGCTTCCAGACCTTTCGCGAAAACATTGAAGGGCTTGGCTACGAGTTGCGCCGCGATGCCGATGAATCGTCTCTGTATCAGTTCAATATGCAGTTCGATTCAGGTGCCCCCGCAGAGGGTGAGGACGAAGGGCTGGAGGACCTCGGCTGGATTCGAGTCACGAAGGATCCAAGCTACATGCTGGGGCTGCTCACTTACAAGAAGTCAACGCTGTCGCAGCTTCGCGACTTTGTGCTCAAAAGTGCTGTTCCAAAAGACAGCCCGGAAACCGGACTGAGTGCAGAGCTGGAGAATACGGAGCATGGAGCAGATTCGGTTGCGTCACGCAGAGAATCGGTGCAGGCTTTCCGCTCCGCCAGAATCGAAGCGATCATGCAACGCCCCGATGAAACAGAAAACAGCTGGCAGCTGCGAAAGCTGGTGACCCGTCATCTGATGGACGAGCTGGAACGTGTGCTTGCTGAATCAGCGAAAGTGAAGCTGCATGCAGACCTGAACGGGACCGACGACGCGAAGCTTGAATTCAATGGAGACCTGGTCGCGATCCAGGACACACGTCTGGATAAGGCTGTTGGCGAATTCAATGCCCAGCCCAGCATCTTTGCCGGGATCCGAAAACCTTCAGACTCTGCCCTTTCCCTGCGGGTAAATCACCCTGTGGATGAAATGCGGATGGCTGCAGCCCTCGAACTCGTTGAGTTGGTTCAGGGGCAGCTGAAAGAACGCCTCGAAGCGGGTGATCGAAGTCAAAAAGAGAAGACGGCCGTCGGAAGGGTGCTGGAAAAGGCAGCAGAACATCTGAATGCAGGAATTCGCGGTGGCTGGCTCAATCTGTTCGTTGAGAGTGTGCCGACAGCCGGTGGTAAATTCACCACCGTCGCTGGGTACAGATCTCCTGCAACAGCGGCCGTTTCTGAACTGCTGCCGGAGCTCGCTGAAATTGGTTCCGGTGCTGAAGTGGAAATGAATGTGGCAACTGCGGGAAACACTGCAATTCACCGGGTGCGGCTGGGAAGCGGGATTTCTGAAACCCTCGATCGTCTCCTGAGTGAGTCTGAAGATGCATTTGTCGGTGTTGCCGAGGATCGTATCTGGCTCGCCACCGGTGAAGGTGCTCTGAAGCAGCTGCAGGATGCGATTGCTGCTGCCAAAACGGAAGAGGAAGAATCCTGCCTGCACCTCGAAGTCAGAATGCTGCCGTGGACAGAGCAGCTGATCAGGTTCTATGGCGGAAAGGAAGCCCCGGAAGATTTCGAGGAGCTGAACGCCTTCAAGGCTGCTGAGCGTCGACGAGAACGGGCTGCTGAAGCGTATGGGCAGGGTGCAGACACCGTTGTTTTTGATGCTCACGTCAAGGACGGACATGTGCTCTCATCACTGATCCTGAACACCGGGATTGTACGGTTCATCGGTAAGGAGATGGCCTCCTTCTCCAAAGAGAATCTTGCAGTCGAGTGATTCTGTGCCGAACTTCCAGCGGACGCATCAAGTCCGCTGCTGATCGCTCAATGCAGCACGCATAAGGCTCTCAGGTATGAGTTTCCTGTCAGACCATGAGACTGTGGATCCGGACGATGAGAGTCTGGAGGCAGGTGATATCGGGGACCTCGAACTGGCTTACCGGCAGGCTCTGGAGGCACTCGATGCGGCGGAAGAGCAGGTCGGCACGGCGCTCATGGAAATTGCCTCAGATGATGCTTCTGCTGAGGCTGCCGACGACGGTCCAGCGGGTGTCTCAATCGGTGACCAGCTGGAGCAGGAACTGCAGGCCACCCGAGAAGAAACAGATGCATCCAGCCAGACGATTCTGGTGGAAGGTGTCAGGCGTGTCTCCCCTTCCGAGGTCGTGGAGGCTGCATTGTTTGTCGGTGGAGATGTGTCGCTGACAGCGCGGCGGCTGGCTTCGTTGATTGGCGAAAGTGTCGACCAGCGGGTTGCCGTTTCGCTGATTGACAGCCTGAATCAGGTCTATGCTCGCGAACGACGTCCCTATGAAATCCGACTGCATGAGGGCGGATTTCGTATGGAATTGCGAGAAAGCGCGGCAAGGCTCATGGTGCGTGCCCCGGCTGCCACGACTCGCGACGTGCAGCTGTCACCGGATGCTCTCGAGGTACTCGCGTTCATTGCCTGGAACCAGCCGGTCACGCAGGAAGACCTCTCAACAATTGATAAGCCGTCGCTTACCGTTCGACTTCGGCAGCTGCTGCGTCTGCAGCTGATTGCACTTGAGCGGACCGGTTCCCGGCGATCAGACGTCGCCTACTCGACAACTCCCGAGTTTCTGCGGCTCTTCGGCCTTGAGTCGATAGAAGATCTGCCCACGGCTGATCTCTTTGCGGTGAAATAAGCAGAACTGCGATTCCGCATGGGACATTCCGCCACGTCCTTGAGCAGGACGGTGAAGCGTCGGTGTTGAAGTGTCGGCGTTGAAGTTTGTACTGGCGGGCGATTCCGCAAAATTTCTACAAACTCCCCAACCGGATGCTTGTTTGCAGATGCGACGGTGCGTAGAGTTTGCCTGTGGGATTTGTGCCCATAAAGATCTTTGAAAACTGGTTGAATGTGGGTTTTCTGCCCGGTAGGCTGTGGCGCCGTGTCTCCAAATGCGAATCGGACGCGTTGTTCATGAGTCACACGAAAGACTGGCGTTACAGCGAGCATTGCAATGTTCATCACCGGGGAATTTCGTCGAACAATAGACGAGCGTTGGCGGATTGCGCTGCCCCCGGAGCTGGCACAGGCGGTGTCTGAGGAAGACGGCGGGTTGATTCTGGCAAAGGAGCGAGCAGGCTGTCTGAGCCTGTGGCGCCCGGCTGACTGGCAGCAGCGGCTGGACAGTGGAATGGCTCTGTTGCGTCAGAAGATAGAATCCGGTCGGATGGAGCAGCGCTGGGCTGACGTGCAGCGTCTGGGTCGGTTGTTGTCGACACGACATCAGCATGTCACATTAGCGGGGCGATCACGTATGCTGATTCCCGACGGCTTTCGAGAGTTTCTTGGGGCCAGTGCGGGTGCTGGTGTGGTTGTTGTGGGGGCTGTGATCTGTGTTGAGATCTGGCGACCGGATGCGTGGAACAGTGTGTTGCAGGAGGAGATGCCGGATTTCGGCGAGCTTTTCCGTGAATTGACTTTGTGACCGGAGTGACATCAGGAAAGCCCACTGCAGACGATCGGAAGCAGAACGGATCGAAGCAGAAAAGAGCGCTGCTACGGCAGCATCCCTCAATTTGACAGTATGGGCTCACTCAACATGGCCCGTGGCTGCATGGAAAGAGTCATTCAAGGATGGTCTTTCGGCAGGCCACAACATTCGGCAACCAAGTTGTTCTCCGAAGAAGAGATTAGTCAGGCAATCTGAATGGGTTTC
>JALQUR010000385.1 GCA_023260695.1 Planctomycetaceae bacterium | reverse complement strand
AGTCGCCTGCTGCTTTGTCGCCACGTGATGAGTGTACTGCTGTTCCTTGCTCTTCTGCCGGTTGCTCAGATGTCAGATGCTGCTGTTGCTGCAACTACTGATCTGGTTGCCCCTCATTTCTTTCTGGGTGGTCGCGATCTGGAAATGCTTACCATCCGCCAGTTGCTTCAGGACTGCAGCCAGCCCTTCAGCGATGCGGGCTGCAACTGGGGCGCGGCCGCTTCACAGTATCGGGACGAAATTGAACGTGTGCTGCAGAATTCGGGCCAGCCGGTGCTGGTGGAGCTGAAGCTTGATCTGCCCTCCGAATTGTTGCAACGGTGTCGGATCGTTGACCATCACGACAAACAGGCCGGCAGCAATGCCGCCACTTCTCTGGAACAGATCTTTCGGTTACTGCAGTTACCTGCAGCACGCTGGTCCCGCCATTTTGCTCTGGTCGCTGCCAACGATCGCGGTCACTTGCGAGAGATGCGTACCCTGCAGCCAGCTCCCACCGACAGTGAACTGCTGCAGATCCGGCTGGACGACCTGACAGCGCAGGGGAGCAGTGCGGAGGAACTTGCAGCGGCGGCTGTCATCGTGCGGTCCGCGCTGCAGACGTATGCTGATGGTCGACTGACGGTCGTGGACACAGAGATTCGATCGACACTGGCGGCAGAAGTGCTGGAGCCGCTGCACGGGGGACCCGGATTTCAGAATCTGCTGGTGCGTGGTTCCCAGGAATACGGATTTTGCGGCGACGGACCGCTGGTCGAAGCCCTGCAGCACGCCTCACCGCAGGATTCGTTGAATGTCTGGAGTGGCGGAGCATTGCCGGCATTTGGGTACTGGGGTGGCAAGCGGTCGGCGGTGGAATTTGATCCGCTGGAATTACTGCTCAGCAGGCTTGCTGACTGATTGTCTCTGCGCGGATTGAGCGTCCGGTTCCGCCGTCTGCTCAGGCAGCCCTGACGGGGCGGCAACTGTCGACGCTGCCGCTGGCAGGTCAGCGAATGCAGCCACTGGTCCTGCGCCCGTATCTGGTCCTGCGGCGGCAGCTTCGCCGCCGGCACCCGCCGCTGGAGACTGTTCGCTTGCGGGTACTGGTTCAGCGGCTGGCGGTGTTTGCAATGCGTTTTCTGCAGCAGCTGGTTGCGTAGTCGGCGTTGCTGGATTGACTTCGACCACAACGTTCATTGCTTGCGACGCAGGTTCCGGTTCCGTCGCTGCGTGATACACAAGTCCGCCAAAGAACACAGCAAAGATGGTACACCATCCCAGCCACAAGTTGCTGCAGCGAGCGGCAGAACTGGGGACTCGATCAGACAACAGCGACCAGATCCGGGCAGGGAATTCGGGGAAGCACCAGAACATAAAGCAAACAGCGGTGAGGCCAAGCAGCAGTCCGCCGCTGAAGCCTGCCCAGAGTGTCTGTTGCAGTGTCGGTTCAATCGCCGGGATGATGAGCTGGACGAAGACGAACGCCAACCCAAGAAACGTGAGCCGTTCGGCAAGCAATTCGCGGCGTTCGGCGATCTGTTCGGACATCAGGCTGCAGGCCTCCTCCACATCGTCGCAGACACCCTCGAAGAGCCTGTCAAGATTCTGCTGCTGGCGGAGCATCTGGAACAGCTCCTGTCCCTGAATCTGATTGCTGACCTCTGTGAACCAGTAGAGTGATCGAAATCGCACCAGGTGCTGTCTGACATGCATGATTCGCGTGCGAAAGAGCTTCTGCGCGTCGTCCTGATTCCCGCGTAAGTGCAGATCCTCCACGCTTTCACTCAGTTCATGTTTCAATTGCAGCAGGGTCGCTCGCTGAACCAGCGCCACCAGAAACAGACTGCGATACATCGTTTCAAAATGGCTCAGTGCTGATTGGAAGTAGCTACCCTCCCGGTGCACAACAACGCCAGAAAAGCTGACCGGGGAGCATAACCAGCGTGTGGTCATCCAGTTGTGCTTTCCGTCAGTATCCGGATGCCAGAACCGATCGTACGCCACCCCCTGCAGAGGATTTTCACCGAGGAACCCGGGAGCATAGGGGAAGCCGTGGGAATTCCCCGGATCATCAAGGTTTGCCAGCCGTACCCAATCGCCGTCGCTGACCACGCGTGGGTCGTCTTCCAATGCGATGAACGCCATGACCAGGTGCTTCTTGCCGGGGTGGCGACCGGTTTGTGCTTCGATGTTTGCAGCTTCTTCGTCGGCTTTGCGACGCACCAG
>JALQUR010000357.1 GCA_023260695.1 Planctomycetaceae bacterium | reverse complement strand
GGTGACTTTCGTAAGGTAATATTCTGGGCATGCGCCGAGATCTGCCTGCTCAGCGACGGCTACAGCAGGTGCAGGTGGCCGACAGCAGGTGTCCGCGGCAGGCGGCAGGTTTCCGCGGCAGGCGGCAGGTGTCCGCGGCAGGCGGAAAACTGTGCGAGTGCTGTCACGAGGGTGCTACAGAGCAACACAAGAAAAAGACAGCCCGGCGGTAATCGCGAATTTACCACAGGGGCAATTTAAGTACGGGTCCAGCACAATGTCAGAATCAAAAGATACTCCGCGACAGCAAAGCTCCGACCGAAGTTCGGGGCCCGAACAGTCGCCGGGAGTGTCCGGGGCTGCTCAGATTGCAATGTTCTGTCTGCTGCTGGCGGCTTGCTTGCCATGGTCATTGCCCTTGTGGAGTACCAGGGTCGGACAACCATGGGCATGGGTCTTTCTTGCGGGGCAGATTGTACTTCTGTGGATGTACAGGCCGCAGTCCCGGCAGATAAGGAAGCTGCCAGTGGCACTTGTCGTGGGTCTGTTTCTGGGATTCCTGCTGCTGCTCACCTTTGCCATTCTGCGGCAGAGCGGATGGATTGCCGCGGTAGCCCAGCTGATCCCTCTGGCCGCAATCCTGGGCATGATTTACCGCCGTAGCGATAATGCATCATGGCCTGTCGTTCTGGTTTTCCCGGCACTGATCGCAGGGGTACCAGCTTCAGTGACAAACATTCTGACACAGCAGGTGCTCCAGCAGCTGATGCGATCAGCGAGCGTGAAGTTAAGCAGTTCCGGCCTGATCCACGATCCGGATGGATTTCTTCTCCGCACGCTGGAACGGAATCTGGATGTTGAGCAGTTGCTGCTGCATCCGCTTACCTGGCCACTGTTTGCCGTCGGCGGCATGATTGTGCTCAGTATTCTGAAGCGGTCGTTTCTGCAGCATCTGATTTGCCTGCCACTGCTGCTGATCAGCGGCGTGAGCCTGACGTGGCAGGTCATTCTTCGCGCCGGCAGTCTGCTCAATTCATCGTCCTTCACGGCCGGTGTGTACGCGAGTCTGCTGCTCTGGATTGTTCCGGCGATTCTGATGGCCATGTCTCTCTGCTGCGGCGTCATATTTCTGACCACCACCGTCTCCACTCGAAAGGAGCGAACAACGGGGCCGATGGGTGTGCTCTGGAATCGCTATGTTGCTGCTGATCCAAGGTCATGGGCTGTACCATTGCGTTTCTTCGACCAGCAGGACCGACTGATTTCGCCGCTGGTCCTGATCACGCAATTCATCACCAACTGGCTTTACAGCCGGACGGCGTGGTATCTGGCATACTTCCTGCCTGGACTTTTTGCGGTGCTGTTCGTCGGGGGAGAGATCCGTGTTGAGCAAGGTGCACTGAACAGGCAGTTTGAGCGAAATGAAGAACTGCTTGCCGACAGCTCCAGAGAGAACTCTCCTGAACTTCGCAAACTGCTGATGAATGCCATCCTGCATCAGAATCCAGGCAGAGATGACATCATGCTGAAGCTGGCGGAACAGGAATGGTCAGACGATCAGAAGGAATCCGCCTACAACCGGATCATCGGACTGACCAGTTCCGGTTCACACGGTTACCCGGAGGCACATTTCTGGATCGTGGACAATGCCCTCTCAGAGGACCCCTGGCAGAAGCTTGATACAAAGCAGATCATCTTTCATCTTCGCGAAGGCCTGTTGCTGCGACCCGACAATCTGCAGCGGAAGAAGCAGCTCGGCGATCTGTATGTCCGGCAACGCGAACTGGTGCTGGCAGATGCACTGTTTCTTGAGCTGTGTGAAGAAGATCCACGCTATTGCCTCGAACTGGCTGCCGTCCGCGTCATGCTTGGCAGAGATGTTCGCAGCGACCAGCAGATTCAGAACTACATCCGCCTCGCAGAGCAGGACGTCGAAGAAAAGCCAGATGATCTGGACCTGCGCGTGCGCGTCTCAAATGTGCTCATTACCTTCAGGTCGCTCAATGAAGGTCGCAGGATTCTGCAGAGCATTCCGGAGGAGCTGAAAACACCGGAATTGAAACGTTCCCTCTCTGAGTTATTGTTGACGGATTTCTCCAGACGCTGGGGAGCCGGAAATGATCTGCAGTCTGCACCGGTCCTGTTGCAGGAAATTGCAGGCCTCGATGCCTGCTCCGTCCCGTTTCTGCACGCAGTGATAAAGACGCTCGGCGAAGGCGCATACCTTGAACTCCCCGATCGAGAATCCATGGATCAGGAATGGGAGCAATCTCAGCAAAGCGATGTGCAAAAACAACTCGGACACGCGCTCCTGCAGGTGATCTTCGATTCCGAAGCCGGTCTGCTTGCTGAGCTTGCGGATCGCATCTCAATCCCGGCAGAGATCCAGCTGGATGCGGTCTCGCTGCTGCGGTACCGCGAAGCAACAACCGCAGCTGACCTGATGGCAGAGAGCATGCTGGCGAAGCTGAAGGATGTCAGGGACGAACGAACACGGCTGATTGCACAGATCATGATTCTGGCCGCGCAGCAACGGTTTACGGAATCCCTTGAATTACTGCAGGCGAATGAGCAGCTCGCCGAATCCGAAACCGGACAAAGGACCCTGGCAGATATCTACATTGCGCAGTTCGATCAGCTGGCAAAGTATCCGGGGATCTTTCACCCCGACATGCTGCTCTGGAACCCACTGATCGAGAATGAAGAACAGGAACTGCTCCTGCTGCAGTGCCTGACAAATGCCTCTCGCATCAAAAGCAAACTCCGACCGGTGCTTCAGCGACTTGTCCGCATCAGCCCGTCATCAGAAGTCGCTCAGCTGGCACACCAGGAACTGCTCGCAAGGATCAGAACACAGTCATCCATGGAAATGGAGTACTTCACAGCTCTTGGCGTGCAACAGGCGACTCAGATGCAGTACGACGAAGCGGTCACCAGTCTGAGAGTTGCATATAAACTCGCTGTGAAGCCCAGTCCCGTGCTCCTCAACAACCTCGCCGTCTGCCTTGCTCGAGCAACAAAGCCTGATGGCGCGGAGGCACTGACGCTGATTAATCAGGCAATCCAGATGGTGCCAGAGGGCGCAAATTTCTATGCATCGCGGGGAGAAATCAGGCTGCTGATCGAACAGCCTCAGGCTGCCATCGCCGATCTGGAAACCGCCATCAAGATTGACCCTCGAAACTTTGAAGCATGGTATTACCTGTCGCTGGCCAGAGAAAAACTGGGCGACTCGCTGAAGGCAAGGGAGGCGATGGAGCGATTCAATGAGTTGCGCGAGGCTGCGAACTAGCCCAGCAAAGACCGCAAAACTGAACAAACATTCAGAAGAATGCACCACTTCTGCACAGAAACTCCGCAGATGCCCAAAAATAAGGCCTGCCAGACAAGAGTGCTCTTTTTTCGAGCAGCATGCAAGGTTTCTCATCGCCAGTCGGTTCATCAGATCGCTCCCACGTTGCATCCCAACTGTCTCCAAATAAGAAAACAGCTGCTTTTTCTCGCACAAAATCATTCAATGCATATTTTTACCGCAGCGTAATTATTTTTTGGCACACTGGTTGCTCTCTCTGCTCTCCAATGAGCGACGGGCGGTTTCGTCAG
>JALQUR010000329.1 GCA_023260695.1 Planctomycetaceae bacterium | reverse complement strand
CTCCTGCACCAGCCGATCCAGATGCGGCGTCGCGATCCTGTTCTCCGGATAATGCGCCTGAATATCGCCGACGCCGAAATCATCAGCCAGGATCACGACAATATTCGGCAACTTTTCGGCCGCAGTAACACAGCTGCAGACCAGGGCAGCAGCGATCATCAGAACACGACAGACCATCACACAAACTTCCTCAGCGAAGTAAACTTCAGTACGCACTTATCCTGCCAGCCAACATTCCGCATGTCAGGCAACATTGAACATGCCTGGCGTTTCCTCCTCCGTGCCCCTGTGACGAGGCTGCACACCACGCACCGGCAGTTCCTGCCGATTGACATGCTCCATATCTGTCAAACTAAATGGCTTATATCAGCAACACGAGCAGCCAGCAGCAAGACAAGAGGAGACAAAAAAACCATCAGCGTTTTCAGCCAGAATTTCCTTCGGAACCGCCGATCCCCTTGCTGTCCTCGAGCAAATTCTGCCTTTCACTCCGAGTCACCGGCAGACAACGTGCTCAGAGTCGAACCGGGATGTTCATCAGACAACAGGGAGCTTTTGACAATGCAAGTCTGGCGTAAGATGAGTTCAATGTTACTGGCTGCGGCAATCGCCATGGCCCCGGCTGCTGTCAGTGGTGATGATGCAGCGTGTGGTGGTGATGGATGTGGGTATGACAGCTGCGGAGATGCTGCAGGTCTCTTCGCGCACCATGGTTCAGGCGGATGGCTGGCATCGATGCTGGGGGAATCCAACTGCGAAACGACACTCGGCTATCGCGTCTGGGTGGGGCCGCGGTGGGAAGAACGTTCTGGCTACGATAACGGCACCCTGGGTAACTTTCCGATCGACGGTGACGTGTCTGGCGTCAACTTCGGATGGAGATCACGCAACGTTGATCATCTGTTCATGAGCATTGAGGGTGCTGTCGTCGACGGTGCCTTCAACACCACAACCGGTGGCAGAACAGACTACGATGAAAATCAGATTGAGGCTCTGTTTGGTTACACGTTTGCCGACGATTGCCGCACTGTGTTTGTGACACCTTACACCGGCTTCCGCTATCGGCATGCCGAAAACTCAGTCGTAGCGTTCAGCACGCAGCTTGATGTCGATCAGGAAGTCTGGACGGCTCCGTTCGGTATTCGCGCTGACGCTCTCCTGTCAGATCGCCTTGCTGTTGGCGTTGACGCCCGCATGCAGTGGAAGATCGACGACACGCAGAGTGTGCGTGCCAATGGTGTGCCATTCACTACAGATTCCTCAACAAACCAGATTACCTGGCGAATTGATGCGCCCGTCACGCTGCGACTGTCAGAACGTCTGGAACTGGAGATGCGTCCCTACTACGAGTGGGATCGATTCAATTCCAACAGCGTTGCTCGCTCAACAGGGATCGATGAATACGGTGGTGCACTGAATTTCATCGTCCGTTACTGATCGCCGCAGACTGACATTCCGTCAGTACAAACCTGCAGAGTCGACAGGAAGCCGCAGCGGTTGCTGCGGCTTCCATTTTTTGTTGAATAACGATGTGGAAACCATGTCCCGCACCGCCTGCACTCGGCCCTCCAGTGCAGCATCGCTTCCGTCAGAAGTCCGCTCAGGAATCGTACCGAAGCGGTTGTTCGCCGCGTTTCGCATGTGTCCGACAGG
>JALQUR010000395.1 GCA_023260695.1 Planctomycetaceae bacterium | reverse complement strand
GGAGAGTTCTTCCGTGTGGTGGCACAGTCGACGGCCATTGGTGGCCGCGCAGATGTGCATCTGCAGATCCTGGATCCCGACGGTGCAGCGGTTGCTGCGGTGGATGATTCGGCTGGTACGACTGATGCCCGGCTTGATTTTCAGGCAAAGACTGGCGGCCGATACACATGTGTCGTCAGTTCAGCGGGAGGCTTTCGTTCAGAGTCGGGAGACGTCTGTCGCCTGCACGTTGAACGGCTTCAGCGGGGGCTTGAACTGACGGTTCCGCAGCAGATTACGCTGGCTTCCGGTGGGACGACCGAGGTACGGGTTGACGCAGTCCGCATCGGTGGATTTGACGGAGCGGTCAGCGTTATTCCCGAGGGACTTCCGGAAGGTGTAAGTGTCGAGGGCGAGTGGGTCCTTGCAGCCTCCGCGAAGCAGCTCAAAGGCAAGCTTAAGTCCTCCGGTGACGCTGCAGTGACAGCAACTATGCTGAAATTCCGCGGAGTTTATGAAATCGATGAACTGCAGCAGGAAGTGCTGGCAACTGCGTTGCCTGATGGTCTGTTGACGACGTTTCCGGTAAGTTCGGAGCCTGTGCCGAGCAGCCTGCTGGCAGTAACTCTGCCGGCACCATTTGACCTGCTTGTGGTGGATCGTGAGCGACAGCGGGATGTTCCGCGAGGCAGCACGGGCCTGGCCGAACTTGAGATACGCCGACATGAGGGTTTCAGCGGTCCCGTTACGGTGGTCATGTCGGCGAAGCAGTCCCGCGACCGGCAGGGTATTCGTGGGGCGACAATCGTTGCCGAGGAGGGCGTTGACCGCATTGTCTATCCGACCTTCATGCCGGAGTGGCTGGCGACGGACATTACTCGCCGCATTGTCGTACATGGCAGAGCTGAAATCGCGGACCCTGCCGGAATCAAAAGGATCGTTACGCGCCCGGCCGATGCTCGAATCACCATGATCATGGAGGGGGCGTTGATGAAGCTGTCGGTGGAAAAGCCTGAAGTGCGGCTGCGGCGTGGCGAGGTCGTCTCCGTTCCGCTGCAGGTGCTCAGGGCGCAGGGATTTGCCGGGGCGGTATCCGTGTCCCTGCAGGTGCCCGTTGAGGCTGCGGAATTGCTGAACTGTGAGCCCATTCTTCTGGACGCCGCCGCAGATCGCGGCGAGCTGGTGATTCGCACCACGGCAGATTCCCAGTTGTATGGTCGCTGGAACCTGAGAGTGCGTGCAGACTCAGAACGCGATGGCTGGCCGGTGGCGTCGGAGACGGAACTGCTGCTCGATTTTTTGCCGGAATCGGGCGAGCCGCCGGGCTGACAGGTCAGGTGCCGTAGGTCAGTCTCCGATGACATCCAGCTGCCGCAGGGCGATTTCGCGGACAAGACATTCGTTGACATCAATGCCCAGTCCGGGGCCCGCCAGCGGGTTGCCTCGACCACCGTATCCAAACGTCAGATCCTGTTCGGTGATGTTCTGGCGGAGCAGAAAACGGTCGTAGCTGCCCTCCGCATAGCGGAATCCCCGGACACTGCCGGCGAAGTGTCTTCCGGCAGCGGAAAGAATGCCGGTCTCTCCGACCTGGCACCCCAGCTGCCAGCCGAGTGAGTGTTTTTCTGCAACTTCGACGAGCTGCAGTGAGCGGAGGATGCCGCCGCACTTGGAGAGCCTGATATTGAAGAAGTCGCAGCGTTGTTCCGCGACTGCCAGGTCGGCGTCTTCACGGCAGCAAAGGGATTCGTCAAGCATGACTGGAATCCCCAGATTGGTGCGCACGTCCTTCAATGTTGCTGCAGCTGAATGCGGCACTGGTTGTTCGAGGCAGGAGGGACGAAAGGGCAGCAGTGGCCGTACCTTCTCCTGCACCTGCTCCGGCTGCCACGCTTCATTTGCATCCAGTCGAATGTCCATGCCGCTGCCGGCCCAGCGTCGCACGCGTCGCAGAGATTCCGTATCAGAGGCGTCACCCAGACCGACTTTCAGTTTGATCGCCGGAAGCCCGGACATCCGCATCAGGAATGCGGCCTTTCGCTGAGATGACGCGGACTCGCCGGTAATGACACCGCTGTAAGCGACAGGTGCTGGTTCGGGAATGGTGTGATGCGGGCATAATCGATGAATTAACGTCGACAGGGAGCATCGTTCTGAATGGCAGGCTGCATCAAGGATGGAAAGCTCAAGTGCTGCGCGTACAGAATTGCCAAAGCAGGCGCGGCGCGTTGCCCCGGTAACTGCAGGAATTTCGGCGAATGGAAATCTGTCGCAGAGTACGGCAGCTGCGTGTGCGTCCGCAAAATGTTCCTCCGCCAGTTGCTCGAAGCTGGTCGCGTCAAGGATCTGCCACGCAGTGTCAATTGATTCGCCGGTTACGTAAGTCCGCGGCAGCCCCTCACCCCAGCCGGTGCTGCCATCCTTCAGTACACAGCGGAACAACAACGTCTGGGTTTCGGTTCGCGAATGAGATGCGTGTCGAACCGGCCGCTTCAGTGAAACAGGTATATGAAATGCTGTCAGACGATGGATCTGCATCAGATTTTCGCCGTTCAGGCGGCAATTAAGTCAGCAATGGATTCGTTAATGCAACGCGCGCAGCCTGCTCAGCTGAACGACTTAATCTTCATACTCGGGAATCGCTGCCCCTGCGGGGACATCTGCACCTTCCCAGTTCACTTCCCCGGTGTCGGGGTGATAGATCAGGATGCGGTGGCGACTGCCAGGAACAGGTTGCAGGCTGCTCTCGGGCAGCATTGCGCGGTGTCTTCGGAGTACCTCGGAGTACTCCGGGCTGCCGGCAAGATTATTCCATTCGTTGGGGTCTTCCTGCATGTCGTAAAGCTCTTCGGATCCATCGGCATAGCTGATGAATCTCCAGCGGCGCGTTCTTACGCCGTGGTTGTCATGATTGTGAGTCGTAATTGCCGGCCACTCGCGGGGGGTCGCTGGATCTGAAATCTGCGGCTGCAGGCTGTGGCCTTCCTGACCTGTCGGCTGTGGCAGATCGCAGAGCTCGGCCAGCGTCGGATAGATATCAAGCAACTCCGCCGGCTCACGGCATTCCTGACCTTCTGGAACGCCAGGACCGGCAAAGATCAACGGCACTCGAGTCCCTCGATCCCAGAGCGTATTCTTTCCCGTAATCTCCTTTTCTCCAAGGTGCCAGCCATGATCTGACCAGAGCACAACGATCGTGTCTCTGGCATGCGGACTGCGGTCAAGGGCTTCAAGAATTCGCCCGATCTGAGCATCCACGAACGCTGTGCTGGCCAGATAGCTGCGGACAAGGTTCTTCCATTGTCCCTCCTGCTGCAGGAACTTCAGCCGTGGTTCGGGAAGCTTCCAATGCAGGTACCAGCTGAACCGCGGCGTATCGCTTCGATCGCTGCTGAGCACTGGGGGCAGCTGAAGTGTTTCGTCGGGAAACATGTCGTACCATTTCTGCGTCACGTAACAGGGCACATGCGGCAGAAAGAATCCGGTACACAGAAAAAAGGGTTGCTCATAGTCCTGCTGCAGTTGCTCAACCGTCCATGAAGCGAGTGCCCAGTCGCCCTTGTCTTCGTCACGATGCGGAAAAGTTCCCCAGTCAACCAGCGGGTGCCCCGACGGTGTCTTTACAAGCGGCTGCGTCGGGCGAGCCCCGACCGCGGCACCGGGCCCGACCTCGTCAAATTCCTGGTCCTGCGGGCGGCGACCGTAGCCACCATGGTAGATCTTCCCGCTCATCATGGTGCGATAACCCTGCCGGCGAAAAAACTGTGGCAGCGTCTCCACATCTTGCAGCGTCTCCGCCTCGCGAATCGAAGGTGCCAGCCCATACACCCCACTGCTCGACGGCCGCCGTCCGGAAAGCAGACTGGTGCGGGAACTGTTACACAGTGGCGACTGGCAATGGGCATTCAGAAACAGGGTCCCGCGAGCTGCCAGTCTGTCAATGTTGGGTGTCGCCGCCTGTGGGTGGCCCTGCATGCAGCCAATCCAGTCGTTCTGGTCGTCGATTGCGATCATCAGCACGTTTGGACGTTGCCTATGCCCGGCATGCAGCGATTCTGACGCCATGGAAGAGGGGAGCACGAACAAACACAATAATCCAGCAAATCTCATTGCTTGCTCCAACGCAAAGAACAGGATCTCGGGCACCAGCTCCAATTCTCGCCGACAATTGCAGCTCCCGCAACCGATCTTGACCAACACCCAACGGCAACCACCACACCGTATCCCGCTTGCGGGGATGCTCAGGCAGAACGGAAAAAAAAGCGGAAACGCTCATGCTGGGACTGCAGGTCGCACGATAACTCTCTCGCTCAGGACGCCGTCCCGGGGCGCTTCCAATCGCAGGAATGAGACTGCTGGGAAAAAAAACCAAATCGGCGTCGCAGGC
>JALQUR010000141.1 GCA_023260695.1 Planctomycetaceae bacterium | reverse complement strand
TCCCAGCCCCCGACGTCGTCCTGCGTATCGGGCAACCCCGGCAACCCCGTCACACTTCCGGAAAACTCACACTTTCCGTCGCGAACTTCCCGCAGGATTCTCTGGTCGTGAAGATCCTGCTGCGGCACCGAGCAGCCCACGTCCTGCAGGACGCTCACATACGCTGCCTCCGCACTCTCCGTCGTCACAAACGACTCGAAGAACGGCTCCTCCCTCACATAGTCCTCCGCAGGCACGTCCTTCCAGCCGGCGAATCCACCCAGCTTCTCACTTGCCTGCACCCGTCCCTCCAGCACATTCCCTGCAATGAAATACTCCTGCGGCCCGTACAGATGCACCCATTCCAGCTCCGGTCGAATCACGTAGAACCACTTCGTTGCCGGCCCCGGCTTGTAGTAGTTATTCACAAACTGAACTTTCGCAGCACCACCATCCGTGGTGCGATTCTTCCAGTTGAAGACCACGTTATTCCGCAGATCCAGCCATCCCGTGTGCCGCTTCTCCTTGTCCAGCCCTCCCGCGAGACTCCAGTTTCGACCGGCACAGTTTGCCAGCAGGTTGTGATGAAAACTTCCTGTCATCCCTCCGATGCTGGCTGCATAACCATGTTCTGTCCCCGCTGGATATTTCCTGTGACCGGCAACATTCAACGCCTCAGAAATCAGACACCGCTGCAGCGTGATGTTCCTGCCCCCCCGCGAACTGAATGCCTCATCAATCGTCCAGCTGATCGAACAATGATCAATAATGCAGTCATCCGAATATGCCATCCCCATCCCGTCCATCGTATCGCCAGAAATATTCCCGGGGCGAACACGCAGATGCCGAATGATCACGTCGTGTGTCGCATACAACCCAAAGTTGTATTTGCGAATGCAGATCCCCTTGCCCGGGGCTGTCTGCCCGGCAATCGTCAGCTGCCCGTTCCGCACCACCAGCGGAGACTCCAGGGTAATCAAACCACCCACGTCGAACACAACAGTCCGCGGCCCTTCAGCATCCACCGCCGCACGCAGAGTCCCTGGCCCGGAATCTGCCAGACTCGTCACGTGCAGTACGCGACCACCACGCCCCCCCGTCGCAAATCGACCGTAGCCCTCCGCCGTCGGAAACGCAGGCACCCGCTCCGCAGCACCAGCACTGCCAATGCAGGCCAGCAGCACGATTGTTATCACGCCGGTTTTCAAACCCATCTGACCAACCTGATTCAATTCCACTGTTCTGAGCGACTCTCGGCAGACGTTCGATTGCAATGCCTGTGGGATTCTTACAGAACCCTTTCCCCTCCAGAAATCTCACCCCGCACCTCGCACGGCCACAATCTCACCAGCAGCGATACTCCGGATCTCAACGGCCCAGCTGCTTCACCTCATTCCCGCTCAGCGCGCGTTGATAGATCCGCACGTCCCGCAGTTCACCTGCAAAAGGACCGTTCACGCCACTTGCCAGTCGCAGTGGAACCGACAGGTCCAGCTGATAGTCCATGCCGGAGAATTGCTCACTC
>JALQUR010000138.1 GCA_023260695.1 Planctomycetaceae bacterium | reverse complement strand
CAACGGAAATCTGAGCCATCTCCAGCAGCGAACGCACGACTCGCTCCGAACGGCTCATGCTCTGCACACGCACTCCTTTTCCTGCTGTCATCCTGCCAACGCCATGCGACATCTGCTCTGTCTGTACCGACATACCTGACTCCGCTCACTGCTCACTGAACACTGCTCACTGAACACACAAGTTTAATTCGAACTCGCTCACTCGATCCATCAGCCCACCGAAACACGAACACCGACATCTGCCGAGGGCTGATGCAGACCCGCTGCCAGCCATTCAGATTTCAAACACCTGATTGCTGGCCGTACCCGCATAGCGATGCTTCGGATAGGCCAGCGTAGCACAGCCGCCTCGCCCGGCACGCTCCTGAAACTGATCCATCGTCAGGCCCCGCGTGTCGAGCGCGGTCTGCAGTTCCTCCCGCGCCTTCTGCCGCGCCTTGAACAGGAACATCTGCACGCGACTCTGAAAATTCACCGCCGCGTCTCCCGTTGTCTCCACCGGACAGAAGATCGCGCCCGGGTTCTGAGCCATCACGGCCGCCTGCACTCCGTCAGACACACCGGAACTCGGCATGCAGCCAAAAGGCTTCACCGATACCACCATGTGCGCCTTCTGCTTCTGTATCGCTTCAATCAGCTTGCCTACCTCCATGTGCCCTTCACCACCTCGCAACTCCACGTCGTAATGCGCCTTCGCATAATCCGCAATCTTCTGCATGTCCGGCAACTTCACGCCCCGCAGACCGACCGCACGAGCAAACGTGTGGAACATCACCCGCAGCAGTCGATCGGCGGCATGCAGGCTGCCTAGCCGCACCCACAGGTTCACGCCCCGCAGACCCTCACCAGCATGATCGTCCGCAGTCAGCCGGGCACGGTTCCGGGAATCGTGGAGCACCAGCCAGATCAGATACAACACCCACGCGGTGATCGTCTGCACTTCAACTTCCGCCCCCTCCTGTTCCAGAAATCGCTGCAGCCGATAATTGCCGTCACCCTCAGTGGTCATCGCCCAGAATTCACCAATCACCATCACCTTCGGTGCCGGACGACTGCGATCAACTGCCACACTGCGGAAGAACTTTCGCGCTCTCCGCATGGCCAGTACTACCGATCGCCGCTTCCGCAACGCCCCGGCCACTTCCTGCTTCGCCTGCTCCATCGCTGCGTCCGTCGCACCGCTCACGGTCTCATACGGGCGAATCCGGTAGCCCATCGCGTTGAGCACATCGCCGGCGAGCATCGCTTTCATGAACTGCAGGAAAAACGTCGGGGTAATCTCCAGCCCCGAGGCGTCACCGGTCGCCTGTTTCAATCCGCCATTCTGCTGAAACAACAACACGCGAAACCCATCAAATCCGGAATCACGCAACGCCTTGCGATACTCCGTCACATACGTCCCGAATCGACACGGTCCACAGGATCCCGCCGTGACGAACACATAGCTCCGCACAATCTGCTCAACGCTGAGCCCTTCCACGTCACGCAGATGTACCAGGTGCTTGATCAGGTTTCCCACGGTGAAGTACGTCGGATTGCATTGCCCGCGATTGCCGAATTCCTTGCCCAGATGCAGGGCCTTCGTGTCCGGACAGTCCAGCAGTTGCACTTTGTAATCCAGCCCCTGCAACGCCGCCTGCATCAGGCAGTCGTGAGCCATCGTCAGACCGCCAATGAGCAACGTCGTTTCGCCGCGATCCTGCCGCCGGAACACCTGCGGATTCAGATCCCGCCATTGCTGTTCCGCCGCTGCCGCCAGCCCCAGCCGCTGCCGCTCCTGCTGCTCAAATCCCTGCAGCTCCTGCTCGATTTCCTGATATGACAGAATCGGTAACTGACTCGACATTAGTAACATCCTCCAGCACAGGAACTTCCACATCCACCCGCTGTACTCAAACTCAGCACCGGCAACGTCGATCCACTGCTGCCGCCGATCCCCAGCTGCACCAGCACAGGCTCCGGCGGTGCAATATCTGCAGCCGTCTCATGCAATGGTCCGCTGCTCGCATACTCTCTGCCAAGAGACTCGCGAGTAACTCCCATCACCGCTTCCTCCTCATCCAGATAGCGACCGAATGCCGCCGTCATCATCGGAATCTCTTCGTCGCTGTTGCCCGCTTCCACGGCAAGCTGCTGCAGCTGCGTTCTTCGGGCGGCAATAAGCTCCTGCCGCCGCGAGGCAATCCGCTGCTCCAGCTCGCTCCGGCGACCAGCCTCCTCCCGCAGCTTCTCTTCGTAACGCGAGAGCGTATACGCATATGTCTTCACACGAATGGCGATTGACCCGGATGGCTTGTTGGCGTCAATGTCGTGCAACGCCATGTACGGCGTCTTTCCGGCCTTGATGATCGAATCAATGAGCCCATAGGTCGGCGCATCGTGACCGCACTTGAAACTGGAAAGGTCGAGCACCGCGATATTCGGATGCCGAGCAGCAAACTTGGCGGCCCACACCTTCTGCACGCTGTTCGATGAAAAGTTCTCCGGCCACACGTCGCGAATATCCAGCGGACTCTCAATCACGCCACCTTTCACATCCCGCTCAAACCAGCGATTCAGCCAGGCCACGTCCTTGGGAATCGATCGAATTGTCAGCACCGGAAATCCACATTCCTGAAACTGCTCCAGTATCTCATGGTTCAATCCAGGGTCCGCATGATATGGCCGCCCCAGTACCAGCAGCGCCACGCGATTCTGCGATTCCACCTCGTCCAGAATTTCCATCCCGCGACGCTCCAGATCGCGAGTAAACCAGTTGATCGCCTCCAGACCCTGGTCGACCGCGAAGTCACTTTCGTCCCGAGTCATTCGGAGCCGCTCACCCCACGTCTGGAACATCTGCTGCTTC
>JALQUR010000102.1 GCA_023260695.1 Planctomycetaceae bacterium | reverse complement strand
CCAGCATTCTCTTTTTCTTTAATATTTGTTTTACCAATAGTTTCTATTGAATTTGGATACCGCGTTTTATCTTGAGACAAGGCACGTCTCGTCTAAGCTCGACTTGTGCTGCATTTCAGTCAGATAGCTGGGAAAGAATCGCGACCGCATTCGGATCTGTGAAGACACGGACGGAGACCACATTGCCGACAAGTTCACGGTGTTTGCTGAGAACCTGTCGATTCCCACAGCGATTGTCATCTGGCGCGGCGGGGCTGTTGTTCAGAACGCCACGGAAACCATTTACCTCCGCGACAATGACGGAGACGATGTCGCCGATGTGAAGAAGACACTGATTACCGGCTGGGGTGCAGGTGATACTCACGGTGGCGTGAGCAACTTCCGCTTCGGACTGGACAACTGGATCTGGTCCATGCAGGGCTATAACACCAGTCGACCCCAGTACGGCGATGACGGTCAGGAAGGGCAGTCATTCCGACAGGGATTCTGGAGATTCCGTCTGAGCAACAGTGATGACCCGGTCGTGACGGACCTTGAATTTGTCCGCTCAACCAACAACAACACGTGGGGCCTGGGTTTCAGTGAGGAAGGTCTGATCTTCGGATCCACGGCGAACCACAACCCCAGCACCTTCATGCCATTCGCCAATCGTTACTACGAAAAAGTTCGCGGCTGGGCCCCCTCCGATATCGGCACCATCGCAGAAGACTGGAAATTTAACCCGATCACCGAAAATGTTCGACAGGTGGACCAGTTTGGTGGCTACACCGCCGGTGCCGGTCACGCTCTGTATACCGCTCGAACGTTTCCGCAGCAGTGGTGGAACCGGACTGCGTTCGTCTGCGGCCCCACTGGCCATCTTGTCGGGACCTTTGTGCTGCGTGAAGATGGCAGCGGGTTTACGTCCAACACACCGACGAACCTGATCGCCAGCGACGATGAGTGGGCTGCGCCGATTATGGCTGAAATCGGACCTGACGGGGCCGTCTGGGTCATCGACTGGTACAACTTCATCATCCAGCACAACCCCACGCCTCAGGGCTTTGAAACCGGCCGCGGCAACGCTTATGAAAGTGACCTGCGCGACAAAAAACACGGCCGAATTTACCGCGTGGTACCAACCACAGAAACCGGCGACGTACTCCATCAGTGGACTCGCCTGGATCGGGCATCTGCAGCAGAACTCGTCGCCAGCCTGAAGCATCCGTCGATGACCTGGCGACTGCAGGCTCAACGACTCCTGCTGGAGCAGAATGACCACTCGGTCATTCCTCACCTGGTGGACCTGATCAGCGATCAGAGTGTTGACGAGATCGGCCTGAACGTTGGAGCCATCCACGCACTCCGTGTTCTCGAAGCACTCAACCCGGAAGACAAGGCATCCGTTCTGCCGGCTGTTGTGGCTGCGCTGCAGCACCCATCTGCCGGCGTTCGCCGAAATGCCACCGCTGTGCTCACCGGCTGGACAGAAGGACATGCTGCTCTGCTCGACTCCGCAGCTCTGACCGCTGACGAGAATTCTCAGGTGCGTCTGCAGGGACTGCTGGCGCTGGCTGATCTTCCTGTCAGCGATACTGCAGGAGCGTTGTTGTCGAAGGTTGCACTGGGAAGAAGTCTGGATCGCTGGGAGGCTGACGCGCTGACCTGTGCCGCCGCTGTTCAGGCAATTCCATTCTTTCGAGCCGCTGGTGCTGACGAAGCAGGAACAGCAGCGAATGTGCCCGAATCGGGACTCCGTGCTTCCCGCATCGTTGCCGAACACGTAGCCCGCAGCAAACCGGAATCCGCTCAGCTGATCGAACTGCTGAACGGACTCCAGTCAGCTCCACCACAGCTGACTCAGGTCGTCCTTGATGGACTTGCCGAAGGCTGGCCCCGTGACCATCGCCCCGAGGGCAGCAAGGCTCTCGATGCCGCACTCACTGCACTGCTTGAGAAAAGCCCGGCATCTGCCCGAGCACGACTGCTGCAGGTGGCATCATTGAGCGGATCTGCGGCCCTGCAGGAATATGCTCGCGAAGTCACTGACTCGCTGCTGAAAGTTGTATCCGATGCAGACGCCGATAACGCCGCTCGAATTCGTGCAGCTCGCGAAGCGATTTCTTTTCAGTCGCTGAATTCAGACGTTGTTGAGGAAATCCTTGATCAGATTACCCCGGCAACATCCCCGGACCTTACCAATGGTCTGATTGACGCCACGGCACTCAGTGATGCAGAGGATCTGGGACCACTGCTGGTTGAACGCGTTGCCAGCTGGACGCCGCAGTCCAAAGCCAGTGCTGTGCGGGTACTGCTGGCTCGGCCGGTCACAACCAGATCCCTGCTGGACGCCTTTGTGGAAGGCACGATGGATCTGAGTGATCTGACTCTGGACCAGAAGCAGGCTCTGCGTGCTCACCCGGACAGACAACTGCGAGCTGCGGCAGAGAATCTGATGAAGGCTGGTGGCGGACTGCCCGACGCCGACCGTGAAAAAGTGCTGCAGGGCCTGCCCGCACCGCAAAACGTCATCCAGTCGGTCGACCGGATGATGCCGCTGATCCGCTTCTTCCGGCACGGCGACGGCAGTTTCGCCCATTTCAACGGCATGGGCACCACGCCGGCCGACCTCGTGGCGAC
>JALQUR010000605.1 GCA_023260695.1 Planctomycetaceae bacterium | reverse complement strand
GGGAGAAACCGCTATGAAAAAGTTCACCACAATCCTGCGAAACGTCCTGCGTCGCGAAGAAGGAGCAACCATGGTTGAGTACGGGCTGATGGTCGCCCTGATCGCTGTTGTTGCAGTGGCTGGAGTCACGACACTGGGCGGAAATGTCAAGACGACGTTTGAAACTCTGACCTTCTGATAACTCAATTTCGATTCACCGGATCGATGAGTTGTCATTAGTAAGGAGTGAAGACGAGCCTAAAGAGGAGTGCACGAATGACCAGACTCAAACACATGGTGCTCCTGGTGCCCGTGCGAGAGGAAGGTGCAACGATGGTTGAATACGGGCTGATGGTGGCCTTGATTGCTGTCGTTGCCGTATCCGCAGTAGGCGTACTCGGAGGAAATGTCTCGGGCACCTTTTCGGAACTCACGTTCTGAAAAACAGGGGTGTCCGGGGCCCCCTCCTGCTTTCTGAAGAAGACGAGGAGTTTTCCTCGCGGAGGTATCGATGAGTAACCTGGAGCGGATCACGGAGTGGCTTCCGGGCCTCATAGTTCTGGTTGCGGTTCTGTCGGGGGCGGTGATTGACTACCGCCACTTCCGACTCCCCAACCGGCTGACTTTCCCACTGATTCTTTCGGGAATCATCTGGCACGCCACTGTCGCTGGGGTGCCGGGAACGGCATTCAGCCTGTTTGGTCTGGCGATGGCTGCCTTCCCTCCACTGCTCATGTTTTTGAAGGGCGGGATGGGGGCAGGTGATGTCAAGCTGATGGCCGGGATTGGTGCCTGGATGGGATGGGAGTTTTCCATGTATGTTCTGATCGCCGCCGGACTGCTCGGAGGCGTCTGCGGAGTTCTGTTTCGAATTCTTCGCAGCGGCGTTTCAGAAACATATTCCGCAGATTTTTTGACGGATACTGATTCTGCTGAATCCTCTGCAGAGCACAAGCAGACGGAGCAGGAAGCCCCTGAAGATCTGATTCGGGCTGCACTAAGCAGCCCAAAGGGGCGTTCGCAACTTCTTCCGTTCGGCGTGATGATCGCTCTGAGCACGTTGTTGCTGATCGCCATTGATCCGCAGTCGTTCTGAGGCTGCCGAGATCGCTGAAGCGCTTCCCGGCCCCCTCGAGAGCGGCCGCAGAATTGTCCGCAGCTGATGCATTGTGAGCAGCCAGACCAGTCTGTTTCAGCAGGCTCGCCTGACTGCTGCCCACTCCGCAACGTCGAACGGCGCGACTGAGACTCGCCGCTGCCTGCCACCACTAACCAATTGAAACAAGGGTATCTGGCATGACTGCTTCCCCAGTCTCCGGGCCACCGCCCGTTTTCCCGACCGATCCAAGGATGGCTGCGTTTGCCAGCCAGCAGGCAACTGCTGTAGTTGCGAGCGCGCCCATCGCATCCGAATCTGCCCCGGCAGATGCAGTACCTCCGGCTCCGGCTCCTGAACCAGAGCAGCCGACAATTCGTCGCATGCCCGATCACGTCCGTCGTGATCTGCATCATCGCCTGATCGGCAGCCTTGATCTTTCTCGCCTCGGTACTCGAAGTGACGAGGAACTGCGGCGGGAGATCCGTCAGGCTGCTGAAGAGATTTCCCGACAGTCCAACCAGCTGCTCAGCAATGCCGAACGGGATTCGCTGGTCAATGAGGTGATGGACGAGACATTTGGACTTGGGCCGCTGGAACAGCTTCTGCGTGACCCATCCATCAGTGACATCCTGATCAACGGTCCCGACGTCATCTTCTGCGAACGGAAAGGTCGCCTGCAGCAGTCATCGGTCAAATTCTCCAGTGAAGATCATCTGCTGCAGATCATCCAGCGAATCGTCAGTCGTGTCGGACGACGCGTGGATGCGACCAGTCCCATGGTTGATGCGCGTCTTGCCGACGGCAGTCGTGTGAATGCCATTATTCCACCACTGGCCCTGGACGGTTCGCTGGTCTCCATCCGCCGCTTTCCTGACAAGCCGCTGAAAGCCGACGACCTGATCTCCAAGCGATCCGTTGCACCGGAGATGATTGAATTCCTTGCCGGAGCCGTGCGTTCCCGTCTGAATGTACTGATCTCAGGAGGAACCGGTTCCGGAAAGACAACCCTGCTGAACATGCTCAGCGGCTACATCCCGGACCATGAGCGAATCGCAACGATTGAGGATGCTGCCGAGCTGCGTCTGCAGCAGTCACATGTCGTCCGTATGGAAACTCGGCCGCCAAATGTGGAAGGGCAGGGGGCTGTGACCTGCCGCGACCTCGCCAGAAACGCCCTGCGAATGAGACCTGACCGTCTCGTCGTGGGGGAATCTCGCGGACCCGAAGCACTGGACATGCTGCAGGCCATGAACACAGGCCACGACGGCAGCATGACAACGCTCCATGCCAATGACACTCGCGATGCCATCAGCCGTCTCGAAATGATGGTGGGTATGGCAGGGTTCGATCTGCCGATCTGGGTCATTCGCAAACAGATCGCATCAGCGGTGCATCTGGTTGTCCAGGCGGCACGTCTCACCGGTGGGGCTCGCAAAGTCATGAAAATCTCAGAACTCACGGGTATGGAAGGAGAAAACATCACGATGCACGACCTGTTTGTCTTTCGACAGACAGGACTCAGCGAAGATGGAGTTGCTACAGGGCAGTTTGAGTGCACCGGGATTCGTCCCAACTGCCTTGAGCACCTCGAATCCATGGGAGTCCACTGTGCCCCGTCTTTGTTCGAGCGTCGCGTCCTGATGAAGGGCTGAACGCTGATCCGTCTGATCAAGGGGATCGCCTTCCATGAGTCTTAACCTGTTTGTCACATCGACTTTCCTTGCCGCAATTTTCTGCGTCATCGCTGTTTATTCGTTTGTCAGTGATCTCATCTTCCGAGACCGCCAGCGACTGCAGTCGAGAATTCAGGATGAAGTCTGCGGCAACCAGCGTGAACGCGCTCGTCGCTCCATCCTTCGCAGTCTGAGTCAGGAAGACCTTCACAAACTGATCTCTACCGCTGACGACAGTCGCACCTGGCAGGAGAAGCTGGATGATCTGCTGGACCAGTCCGGTCTGCAGTGGTCGCGAAATCAGCTCTACAGCTTCTGCATTGGGGTCGCCATCTCCGTTTTCATTCCGGCCCTGTTCCTCTCCAAACGCTTCTCCATCGGAATCGCCTGCGGACTGATCTGCTCTGTCTTTCCGTTCCTGTACGTTCGGTTCAGCAAGAACAAACGGCAGAATACGATGCGTGCCCAGCTGGCTGATGCTTTTGAACTCATGAGCAGCACACTGCGTGCCGGGCAGTCCATGACGCAGTCCCTGCAGGCAGTAGCCGCTGACTTCCCGGCCCCGATTTCCGAAGAGTTTCTGCTCTGTTCAGAGCAGCAGAATCTTGGCCTCGACCCGGAAATTGCCATGCGGCAGCTGGCACGCCGCTGCGGCATCATTGAACTCAAGATCTTTGTGGTCGCGGTGCTTGTACAACGACAGGTGGGCGGCAATCTGAGTGAGATCCTGCAGGGGCTGGCTCATATCGTACGTGACCGCTTTCGCATCCTTGGTCTGATTGAAACTCTCACCGCAGAAGGACGACTGCAGGCTGGAGTCCTGATGGCCCTGCCTCCCTTCCTGTTGATTGTCATGATTGTCATGAACCGTGAATACACCCAGAGTCTGCTTGACTGTCCCTCGTTGTTGTATGCCATGGGCATCAGCATGCTGCTGGGGTGGTTGTGGATTCGCAAGATTGTAAATTTCGACTTCTGATCTGAAGTCAGCACCGAACGATTCTGAATAAAGGCGCTCCTGCAATGTGGGTACCACTGCTTTTTGCAACAGCGATGGCCAGCAGCCTCACCGGTCTGCTGTACATGCTGATCATGGGTCGCCGGGATCGCTCGCAACAACGACTGAACCAGCTCAACAGTGAAACAGAGCTGAATCAGGAATTGCTGACACGCCTGCACCACATGATGCAGACAACACTGCCGTCGGTGGGCAAGCCGCTGATGCCGGATGACGCCGAAGAACGCTCCCGACTTGCAGCACGACTGCTGCATGCCGGACTCTACAGCCCCTCTGCAATGTCTGCCTTTCTGGGCGTGAAGTTCCTGATGATTGCCGGCCCGTTGCTCGTCGCCGTCTCGCTCGCGTTTGCAGGTCTGTTCCCAATGGAAAAGGCATTGATCGGCGGCTCCATGCTCGGCATCCTCGGACTCATCGGGCCCAGCTTCTGGCTCGACAACCGCAAGACTCAGCGTCAGATACAGCTGCGTCGCTCATTGCCCGATGCCTGCGACCTGATTGTGATCTGCCTGAGCGGCGGGCTGAGCCTGATGGCGTCCATCTCTCGCGTTGTCGGTGAGATGCAGGCAGCTCACCCGCTGCTCGCCGCCGAGCTGCGAATCGTTGAACGAGAAGTACAGCTCGGAAATCGTCTCGCTGAATCCCTGCAGAAATTTGGTAACCGTACCGACCTGGCGGAACTGCAGAATATGGCGGCTGTGGTGATGACCGCCGAGAAATATGGTTCCAGCATGACCAGAACGCTGGAAAAATTCTCTGAGACACTCCGCCTGAAACGTCAGCAGCGGGCAGAAGCGATGGCACAGAAAGCCGCCA
>JALQUR010000591.1 GCA_023260695.1 Planctomycetaceae bacterium | reverse complement strand
AAAGCAGCTGAGGTCTCCCCACCCCATGTCGTCAATGAAGACCAGCACAATATTGGGTTGTGCAGCAGCGGCAGTGTGGAGTCTGCAGCAGTGTTGAGTGATCGTGGCAGAATGCTGCCGCTGGCGGAATGTTGCTGCGGTGGAATGAACGGCGGCAGAACACTGCTGCTGGCGGAAATCGGGAGACGAACGCACCGCTGACTGGAGAAGGACTGGTGGCAGATTGTCAGGCATGCAGGGCTGCTGCGGCATCGCTTCGCGACATGTTCTGTCGTCTGCCAGGTTTCGGACTGCGTGCCTTGCGGGCAGCCATCCTTGTGGTGATTGCAGTGGTGTCAGCAGTGCCCGGGCAGGCTCAGCAGCTGGAACGCTGGGTGTATGCTGAAGCCGACCTGCGTGATCCGGCCGAAGTGGACCGAGTGCGGGGGCTTATTCGCCAGTGTGCCGGGCTCCGGTATTCGCATCTGCTGCTTGACGATCGGGGTCTGGCAGACCCCGCCGACAGTTTTTCTTTGTTGCAGGCGCATGCGCAGCAGATTCGTGGCGCAGCGAGTGCCGCGGGGCTGGAGCTGGTGCCGGCGGTATTTCCGTTGGGGCATTCTGAGCAGCTGCTGCGGAAGGATCCGGACGAGGCTGCGGGTCTGCCGGTGCGGGACGCATTGTTTGTTGTTCAGGGCGATCGCGCTCAGCTGCATCCGGAAACGCCGGGGGCCTTGCCATCGATGACCAGTCTGGACGACTGGAGAACTCCTGACGGTCACGTGCAGATCCTCAACGACGTCGCGGAACTTTCGGCAGACCAGGGCGGACCGGTGCGAATGGCGGCGCGGGTTGCTGTCTTGCCATGGCGGCATTACCGAGTGTCTGTCTGGATGCGTTCACAGGGTCTGGCGGGCCGGCCGGCGATTGTGGTGCTGCAGCCGGAAACCGGACGGCGGCTGTGCTACACGCAGCTTCGAGCAGCGTCGGGCAGTGACTGGGAGGAGTATTCGATCACCTTCAATTCGCTGGGAGGTGAGCCTGTGGACGTTTTCCTGGGGGCGTGGAACGCGACTGCGGGAACGTTGCAGATGCGGGATGCCGTGATTCAGGAATGTGGACTGCTGAATATTCTGCGGCGAGCGGGAACGCCGCTGCGAGTGGTGCATGAGGAATCGCAGCAGGAGCTGACGGAGGGCGTGGATTTTGAGCCGGTCGTGGATTTACTGCGTGATCGTGATCGAGCGGACACGGGTGAAGGTGGTTTGTTTGAAGTGTGGCATGAATCTCCGTCAATTGAGCTGCGGCGTGAGTTCCCGGCAGGGACTCGACTGCGAGTTTCATGGTATCACCCGCACGTGATTCGCAGGTCGCAGGTGAGTGGCAGTCCGGAATCGTTCGGTTATCGGCAGTTGCTGGAAGAGCAGGCTCAGCTGGCAGAAACACTCTACCCGGGCACAGGCCGAATGATGCTGCAGAGTGAGTTGCGACTGTTTGGCTGGGATGCTGCGGCCGAGGAAACTCGGGCTGCCGGGGTACGTCTGGCGGAGTACCTGCGGTGGAGTACAAAGTTGCTGGATGCTCAGCAGCCGGGGCGGCGGTTGTTGATGTGGAGTGACATGGTGGACCCGCATCAGAATGCGGTGGACAGCTATTATCTGGTGAATGGCGACTTCAGTGGAGCCTGGTCGGGGCTGAGTCCACGGGTGGTCATCGTCAATCGGAATACGGCAGCACTGGAGGAGAGTCTGAAGTTCTTCTCCAGCCGCGGACACAGTCAGATTGTAGCGGGCTACTTCGACAGCACTCCGCAGCAGTTACAGCGTGTTTTGAGCACGGTGGCGGAAGCGGGAGTGCGCGGGATTCAGGGCGTGATGTACGTCACGCGTCGCGGTGACTATTCGGCACTGTCTGACTTTGCAGCGTTGCTGGATCGGCACGAGAGCGGGAGCAATCGCTGACTCGGGAGTGTGCCAGCGCGGTTCCGCCTGCTCCGGGCAGCAGGCGGTGCGGTCAGGCGGTGCGGTCAGGCGGTGCGGTCAGGCGGTGCGGTCAGGCACCGTGGTCAGACGG
>JALQUR010000558.1 GCA_023260695.1 Planctomycetaceae bacterium | reverse complement strand
GGCGCGCTCGGCCACGGCGACAAAGAACCCCACTTCTACCCGAAGCGAGTTGAGTGGTTCCGCGAGAACAAGAACCTCAGCCAGCGTTACGAACTGTTGCCTGCAGCGGCTCAGCGCGGCGGTTATCGCACTGCAATCATCGGCAAGTGGCACCTGGGGCTGGAGACGCCGAACACGCCCACGGAACGCGGATTCGACCACTTCCACGGCTTCCTCGGTGACATGATGGATGATTACTACCACCATCGACGGCATGACGTGAATTACATGCGAAAGCAGCAGCAGGAGATTGATCCGGAAGGGCATGCCACAGATCTGTTCAGCAGCTGGGCAGTGGAATTCCTCAACAGTCAGCGTGACAGGGAGCAGCCCTTCCTGATGTATCTGGCCTACAACGCTCCGCATACTCCGATTCAGCCTCCGCAGGACTGGCTGCAGAAAGTGCGTGCTCGCGACCCGCAGATGTCGGAAAAGCGTGCGGCTCTGGTGGCACTGATTGAGCATATGGACGACGGCATCGGGCAAGTGCTGGCAGCATTGAAGAAGAACGGGCAATGGGAAAACACCATCATTGTCTTTACGTCGGATAACGGTGGTCAGCTGGACGTCGGTGCGAACAACGGACCGCTGCGGGACGGGAAGCAGAGCGTCTATGAAGGCGGACTGATGGTTCCGATGTGCGTAAGCTGGCCGGGGCGCATTGCGGCCGGTTCAAGGACCGATTTTCCGGTGATGTCGATGGATATTCTGCCCACCCTGTGTGCGGCGGCAGGAATCGCACATAGCGATGATCTGGACGGACGCAGCTTTCTGCCAACGCTGCACGGCAGGAAACAGGAGGCTCTGCGTTCGCAGTGGTTCTTCACGCGGCGGGAAGGTGGTCTGCGTTACGGTGGGAAGACCATTGAAGCTGTCAGGGAAGGCGACTGGAAGCTGCTGCAGAATTCTCCATTCGAGCCGCTGGAACTTTACAACCTCGCCGAAGACCCACAGGAAGCGAGTGACCTGTCGGCGGTAAACAAGCCTGTTGTCAACAGGCTCAACGCAGCGCTCAGACGCCATCTGCAGCGAGGCGGGGCAATACCATGGCAGCCGGCGTCAGCAGTGGCTCCGTGAACAGCGAAGTCCCCGGCCAGACGCATGGCGGGGTGAGCCGTTTCCGGCTGGTGAAAAATGGCAGCGGAGCCGTAGCCGGAATTGAACTGCAAGTTCCCGCTGGCATCCCATGTCGGCGCCCCGGTTGACAGCAACGATGGAGTGATGCCGCCCGGCCCGATGTTGGAGACCGCCGCGCCAGCTGCCAGCTTGGCCGCCGTGACTGCCAGCGCCGCCAGCTCGTTGGTCCCAATGCCGCCCGCACCGATGTTGCTCTTGGCTGCACCTGCAGCCAGCGCTGACGCCGCCACGCTTGCCGCAGTCAGCTTTGCGCCAGACAGCGACGCGATCCAGGCCGGATCTGAATACGAACCCGTCGTCGATGCCTTGTCATCGCGCAGGAACGCGATGAAGGCCGACAGCGCCCGCAGGTAGT
>JALQUR010000511.1 GCA_023260695.1 Planctomycetaceae bacterium | reverse complement strand
ATCGAAAGCTGATGAACAACCGACCGTCAGCAGCGTACTTTCCCGTATGCCGGTCACCAGTCAGAGCAAGTGGCAGCTCCTTCGGAGCAGTCCACGTCTTTCCTTCGTCCCGCGAAAAGATCACGTGCGAATTGTGCCGTCGCGCATTTTCTCGCAGGAGCACTGCCATCGTCCTGCCATCCGGAGATCGAATACAACCCGGCTCGCACAGATTCACCTCTGCAGATTCAAAGACGACCTCCGGAAATGACCACGTCAGTCCTCCATCGGTCGATCTTGTCTGGTAAAGACGAAACTCAGGAGTCCGCTTTCCACTGCCGTCAAAGAACCGCCCATCATCATGGAACATCGCCAGATAATGACCGCGCCCCGTCTGCAATGCTTCCACAAAACCCATCACAACAATTCCGCCCCAGTCGCCGGCCGGCTGCAATTCACTCCATGATGCACCGTCATCCTCAGAAACGGCAAGTCGAGCCGGATACAGCCCCGACCACATGATCAGTCGCTTCCGGCCATCCGGTCCGATCACGCGATGAATCGTCGGCACCTCCCGTGAGGTAGCCCAGCTGTCCGGCGTCGCCAGACGTTCACTCCATGTCAGTCCGCCGTCAGTACTTCGCTTGTAGACAATCTCACCACGTCCATGCCCCTTCGGATAGACACACAATATCGTGCGACCATCCTCAAGCAGACACGTTGTCGGATGCCCCAGGTACTGTCCTGCTTCACGATCAACCAACACCTGACGCTGAGTCTGCAGGTCCAGATCCAGCAACTGTGGCATCTCTGCTGTCGGCCCCTGCGCTGCACACCGAGCCGTCAGGACAACTGCCACACACATCACACCCGCAAGCCTCGCTGAGCTCACTCTCATATCAATTTTCCCCTGCAGACTTTTCCCGAACAGATCCTGTCACATCTTCGCTGTCATCTGCCCGCTGTTGAACTTGCCACAGCTGCAGCCTCCCACTTCCTGCGGAAACCAGGTCGCTCCAGCACTTCCGGATTCACCATTCCGAACGGAGTACGCCCCAGTGACAAGTCCAGCAGACTGCCACAGGCAGAACGCCCGATATCCCGAAACAGCTCCTCAGTCCACGCAATCGAATGCGGCGCCAGCAGCACGTTTTCCAGATCAGCAAAACGCGGTGGTGCTGTCACCGGCTCATTCTCAAAACAGTCCAGTGCCGCCCCGGCGATCCCACCGGAACGCAGTGCCTGATCAAGAGCTTCCTCATCCACAATTCCGCCTCGGGCCAGATTCAGCAGCCACGCATCCGCTTTCATCCGGCCCAGCTCCGCTGCACCGATCAGTCCCCGTGTCTGCTCATTCAATGGACAATGCAATGACACAAAATCCGCCTGTTCCAGCAGTTCGCCCAGTGTCACGCTCCGTACCCCCAGCGTCTCAAACACTTCCGGCGATGCATGCGGATCAAATGCAATCGGTTGCTGCATGCCGAATCCACGCACCAGTTCCACCAGCTTGCGACCAATGCCACCCAGCCCCACAATCCCCAGCACCCGATCTCGCAACTCACTTCCCATGTAACCGCTGCGGTCGTCCCAGCGTCCCGTGCGAACCAGACGGTCCTTCTGCAGCATGCGGTGAGTCAGCGCAAGCATCCAGCCGATCGTTGCCTCGGCCACCGGACGATCCACTGCCCCCGGAGTATTCGTCACCAGCACGTCATGTTCAGTGCACGCCGCAATGTCCACTGTGTCAAATCCCACTCCGAACCGTGAGAGACACAGCAGCTGATCGTTTCCGGCAAGTGATGCTGAGGTGACTCGTGGAGTCAGCACCAGAGCCGCCTGGCAGCCACGCAGCTGATCGGCCTGGATCTCAGGAAAATGCTTCCCAAACCCGGACGTAACAATATGCGAATGCCCCGCAAACGTATCCAGCCCGATATCCCGATACCGAGGCTGACCATGCTCATCCTGAAAATCCGCCGTGATCGCGATTCGAAAGGAATCGCCTGCCGCTGAACTCATTGCTGCACCTTCT
>JALQUR010000383.1 GCA_023260695.1 Planctomycetaceae bacterium | reverse complement strand
TCCGCAGCGGTGCACAAGCAACTGGTTCCGCAGACTCAGCCAGGCCCTCCCCGTCATTCCCGTGAAAACGGGAATCCAGGCAGACCAGCACAACGAACGACAGTCACCATCAGTGCCCGACTGGTCCTCCGCTTCTGCGGGGATGACAATAACCCGATTCCCCGGACAGCAGCGGGGCGAGGCCTTTGCGTTTATCAATGCGATCGGTTTTAAAGGTCATCACCGACAGCCGAACAACGGCTACCAGTCACCGCACCATTCAATCAGATGGTCCGCTTCCTGCAGACAGTCTACCGCGCTCTGCAGGGCATTTTCCTGCACCAGCAGAAAGTCCGTGTCAAAACTGGAGAACACAAATACGCTGATTCCAGCCTCCGCAAGCAGCGATGTGAGGCCTGCAATGATTCCCACCAGAGTGAAGTCCAACGGCCCCACAACCCTCAGACAACGCCAGCATTCACTGCAGCGAACGGTTCCCGGGATGCCTTCCTGTGGGCAGACGATTGAAAGCTCATCCGGTGTCCGCACCATGGCCGTCAGATTCCCCGCCGCCCACGGCGGAAGCTCCGCATCTGCCGCCAGCTGACAGATTCCATAACGTGTCGACAGAACTCTCAGTCGCAGCGGTTGGCTCATCTTGCTGCAGCACCAGCATCACCGGAGTCCGGCCGATCATTCAGGCCGTCGTGGTTCATATCCACGACGCCGGAATAAGAATTCCCAGCCACCGCTTCCCACGCGATGCGACGAAATTGCGCATCCAGCTCGGTGCTCGGATAGCCGCTGTTTCCACCGAACTGAATCTCCTGCGTGATCAGTTCAGGAGATCGTCCGTACAACGTGGCATAAAAGACGTAGCCTTCCAGCCGTTCGAACCCCGGTCCGAGATGGCCAAGCTGATCGGACCAGAGTGATTTCTGGCGGCCGCCAATCGCACGATGCAGCCCCTCCACCCCAGGCAGCTCTCCCCGTAGAAAATATTTTGCCGCCAGCACCATGGCGTCCGAAGTGGGCAGTACAAATACCTTCCCGGGATAGTCTTCACGCAGCACGTCCAGAATCTGACGACTCATCTGCAGCCGCTCCTGCCCCATCCGCTCGATGACCTCTGCCGTCAGTTCATCTTCTGACTCAGGGTTTCGCGGCAGCTGAGAGAGCTGAGGCCACGCATCCGAGATGTAGAACTTCATGTCCGGCTGATACTTCAGACAGAAGTCGATCCAGCAGCTGAAATACTCCGGCCGATCGTTGAAGTACGGGCCGAAGGTCATTGCGTCCCAGCTGGCGTTGGAAATTGAGGCCAGCAGCTTCGGCGTCGGGTTGCCATCGAATCCAAAGATCCCGTTTTCCTGTTCCCATTTGAATCGAGCACTGCCGGTGATTCCGCCACCGGTATGTGTGTAAAGCGGCTGCTCGAGCCCGGCTGCTGTAGCAATCAGCGGCAATGTGCGATAGCCGGGCATCATGAAACTATGCCCGATCCCCACCACTCTTCGCGCTCCGTCGGCCGGCACATCGTAGGAAACGACGGCAGCACCATTGCTGATCGTGGCAAAAATGTCCTGAATCCTGTCGGGGGGAAGATAACACACCGCGTTGTCGGGAAAACGCTCCTGATCCCAGCCGGGATCGACATTGAATTCTCGCGGGGCGCCGTCGCCTGAGCTCTTTTTCTTCGTCTGGCCGATTGCATCCGCGGACTGCATCCTGCGACGAAACGCGAGTGCTTCTTCGCGAGTGAGACGACCGTCCTTGTTGGCATCTGCAGCGGGAAACCGCCGCAACAACTGTTGCAATTGTGCGGCACCAGCGGAGTCATCCTGACCGACTGAGTTCGGGGGACGAAGGCAGAACGCCAACAACAAAACCGCACTCACACGATATTTCGACATCCCATCAATTCCTGAGCAGCTGATTCTGAGTATCTGATCTCGACAGGAGACCGGGACAGGCACGGCCCCTTCCAGTCCTCAGAACATACCCGAAGCAAGGCGAGACCGGTACCTCGCTGCCCCGGTATTCGCCTCCGTCGCATGAGAAGCGTTCAACCCGCGATTTTCACCACGGTGACCATCTGTGGTGCTCTGAGCGGCAACAGTCAGCGCGGTGAAGTGCAACTCTCGCTTTACTGGGCCGCAATGCATCGGTTCGCTGTGCGCAATTCCACTTTCGCTGCCAGCCGTGAATTCCACGAACAATTCCTCAATTCGCTCCGCAATCCACTACGAAAACAATTCCGCTGAAGAGGCACTCTCAACAGCACAGCCGCTGCCCCGATTCAAATCTCCTGACAATCTGATACACTTCCGGCACAGAAGGCAGGTCCCGTCATCAGGCCGTTTTTGGATCGGCGGGGCCCTGTGCTCTATCACGGGCAGAAGTCTCTGGAAAGTCATCGCAAGGTCGTCAATGACGATCGAGGAACCATCCTCCGCAATTCACTCATCTTTATTCAGCCGAGAAACCACATGAAATTTACCGCAATCTGCAAGCTCTCGATTCTACCACTGTTCGCATTCGCACTCGGAAGCCTGCTCACCGTGTCTCCACTGGAATCGGCCTCCGCAGAACCTGCAGACGAAGCTGCGGCTCAGGGCGGCAAATACGAGCCGGTTGACAACGTCCATCACTTCATGGAATACGGTTTTGGACCGCTCTTTGGTGATCTGGGGGTGAAAAAGGAAACACTCGAGGAGGACGCGTGGTACAAGCAGCTCAAGACGGCATCTCTGCTGCTGGGGGAATGCAGCACGCTGCTGGCTCAGCGAGCACCCAAAAGTGACGACGTACAGATCTGGCTTGATGCCTGTGAAGACCTGCACCGCCACTCAACCGAGTACTATCAGGCCGCCAGAAAGAAGGATGACAAGGCGCTGCAGGCCAGCTATGACCTGATGCGTGCCAGTTGCAAGAAATGTCACGGCAAATTCAAGAAGTAGGCCGCTCCGGTCAACTGCCACGCGAAAAAAGGGACCCGCCACTCAGTGACGGGTCCCTTTCGCTTGTGTGGTTACGGGCTGTTGATGCTTTCTGACAGGTCAGGAATTCTGCGGCACCTGGATCGCGACATGGCTGCCTCTCAGGACAGCCCCGGCGGGAATCAGGGCGGCGAATCCGTCACCCGTCTCGACGCCTGATTCGGCTCACTGCAGCCGCCAGAGTAACAAAGCCGGCAAATATCATGGAGCCGGGTTCGGGCACAGTGCGGAGCGTGTACCCCAGATCGGCAAAACTGCCAAGCGTAACTGTACTGATGAATGTGGAGCCTCCCAGCCAGCCGGTCATCAATTCGTTTCTGAAGTCCTGGCCGGTGATGTTACTGACAAATCCAGTATTGCCACTGCCCCCGTCAACCTCATTCCAGTGTCCATTCGCCGTACCGCCACCTCCACCCAATTCGACAGGCACGTAGGTCGCTGCAGGCTGACTGAACTCTGTCTGCCATGCTGCCAGAGCGGCTGCGCCTGTGTACTGACCGGAATTGGCCACATACAGTTCCTGAAAACCGGGAAGTCCGACACCGCTACTGCTCCAGAGTGTGCCGATGCCGAGCACATGCCCCATTTCATGGAGCACCACATCGGACAGCAGACCACCAGATTCGAGGATGGCAAGGTCTGCGGAGTCGAAGGACATCGCGCCTTCGCTTGCGTAAATAAAGTTCCCTTCCGGGCCCCACTTGACCGCTGTTGGACCGGCACTTCCCAGCACACCGCCAGCCCCGTCTATCGCCGCGGCCGCCGCAGCAATCTCAACATAGTCCGTTGCAACGGTGTCCTGATACCCGGTGATATAGAACTCCCATGTTGCCGCAGCCGCCTCAAATACTGCCTGCTGGGATGCTGTAAGCCCGCTGTATGTCACCCGAATGTCAAATCCGACCAGCCCCGCATTCGCTCGGGCGCCAAAAAGAACAATCAATATAACAGTTGCTACAGACAATCGATTTCGGGGAGGCATTTTGGTCTTCCAAGGGTGGAGCAACAAAGCCGGAGTCAGCAGGTAATTCGAAAGCTGCCACGTACTTTGAATCGGAGCGATGTCAATCTTTCCGCCCAGATGAGTTCCGCCGCTTCAATGTCCACCCAACCACTGCAATCCGCATAGCCCCTGCCACACCTGAGGCCCAACTGTTCGACATGATCGATCCTGCAATTCGAATTGTCTTAAACAGCTCTTGGACGCCCGAACCACGCCTCGGTGGGTGGCACCGGCAGTTTTGGTGGATGGCACCGGCAGCTTTGGTGGGTGGCACCGGCAGCTTTGGTGGGTGGCACCGGCAGTTTTGGTGGGTGGCACCGGCAGCCTCGGTGGATGGCACCGGCAGCCTCGGTGG
>JALQUR010000281.1 GCA_023260695.1 Planctomycetaceae bacterium | reverse complement strand
GAACATCTGCGTTTTGCTGGCGATCTCGTGCGGCTCGATCTTGCCACCGTCGTTGATCTTGGCATCCAGCGCTTCCCGCTCCGGGTCGTTCCAGTACTGGTAAACCCAGCCGAGCGTCATGTCGTCAGTCCAGCACGACTCCAGCTGCTCGTCGTCAAGCGCCTCAACCACAGCAAGAATCGTCGGCGATGGGACCGGGATCAGATCGGCAACCCCCGCAGACCCATACAGCCCGGGAAGGTCCACAGACAGTTCCGAAAAGACCAGCTGCAGCAGGTACGGATAACCTTCACCCTCATCCGTACGTACCAGATCCTGAGCCAGCTCACGAAAGTCCTTATAACCAGTGCTGTTCCAGCCTCCAGTCGCAACCTGAACCTTTCGCAGCCCAACGGATTCCAGCATCCGTAACACCACCAGACGGTTCAGCAGCGTCCATGCCGCCTGCTTCTCTGCATCACGACGGAAATCCTCACGCGTGCGTTTCGCGATACTCGTCTTTGACTTCGGCGTCTTCCTGCCATCCCCGCTATCCTGCGCGGCGTCTGACACCGGTTCCTGCGTACGCACCTGCTCAGACAGCCACGTTTCCAGACGCACACGGCGCACGGACGTGGACGCCTCCAGCTTCGGGTTCTTCAACGCGAACTTGTATTCACGGTCAACAGATTCACTCAGCTCCGTCAGCAGACGTCCACGAAGCCCACGGATCACGCGCGATAGATGCGACTTCGCATCAGTGGTCATTGTCATGATTGTCTCCTACAGCAAGCGAATTCGTTGACCGCTGCGGAGCTGTTGTACCAGACGTTCGCGGATTTCTTCCAACAGGGCGTCGACCTCAGCTTCACTCCGGATTTCCCGATTCTCCAGAGCCAGATCCATCGGCACAATCATGGATTCCGAGCCACTGTTCAGATACTCGTCCAGCTTTCGGTTGGCTTCGCCCTCAGCCACCTGCAGTCGCATCAGAAACGGATCCTTCAGTTCCCGCAGGGCCGGGGCAATCGCTTCCGGGGTGGTGTCACTGATTGCAGAATTGATGTACCGCAGAACATTATGCCCCTTGTCCGCAGACAGTGTGCTGAAGCCGGGGCGTGTGCGAATTTTCGCCCGCAGCTGCTCAGCCTGCTGTTCCTGCCATCCCAGCAGATCGGTGCGTTCCTGCACGTATGTTGCGCGGACACCGTCCAGATCCGGCTGGATGCCCTGCACATCCACCCAGGGACGTGTCGATCTTAACTGATCGGAGATGCGTGCAGCCGCTTCGTGTGCAACACCTGATAACATTGCCAGTTCGCGCAGCTGCTGAGCCTGATTCAGGTCAATGTCGTGCGCCTCACGCAGCAGCAGCAATGTGTCTTCCGTCAGTTCGGCAGAAAATCGCCGGAGCAGTTTGACTCCATCTGTCAGATGATCCAGATGCTTTCTGACACGCTGAACCGTCGGTGCTGTCTGCCGGACGCTCCCCAGACAGTGTTCCAGAGCAGTGTTGAGTCGCAGCAATTCGGCAGGTGTCTCACGGGTTCCGGGGACACGATCAAAACGTTGCAACACATTCCGCAGATCAGCTGCCAAAGCCTGAAAGTGCTTTTCCACAGCGTCGGCGATGGCATTGTTTTCGCGATCCAGCTCGACCCCCAGCTGCTCCGAGAAGAATTTGCAGATGCGGGCACGCCCCTTGACGCCAATATCATCGTCGCCCACCGGGATGAATTGCGCCTTGCGAAACACGGCCGGTTTGTCGAAGACATCACGCACACCCGCATCACGCACGGCGGTGATGACCGCCCCATCACCGTCTTCAATGCGAATCTTGCTGCCACGCAACAGGCCCAGTACGCAGGCCTTGATCACTTCGTGCTGGTAGGCAAACGGCGGTCCCGCGAACCGTGAAAGCAGATTTGCTCCGGTGCTTCCTTCCTCCGCATCAATCAGTTCACGAATGCGTGTTGGAATCAGGCCACTGCAGGTGGGCACGTATTTGCCTCCGTCCAGCTCCAGGATCCCCAGCTCATCCCGCAGGAAGCGCGGTGACGGGCCGCTGAGTTCCGGTGCCAGAAGTTGCTCCACCTCACTCGGCTGCAGCGTCACCGGGTCAAACTCCTTGTACAGGATCGGCATGATCCGTTCGGCGACTTTCAGCAGTGACACAGAAAATCGACTGCCGAATTCTTCCGGTTTGTACACCTTGCTGCGGAAATAGATTGTTCCGGCCTGCCACGCCGCTTCAACCAGATCCTGGATTTGTCCTTCCAGTGATTCCACGCGGACTTCTTCCTGCTGCAGCAGCATTCTGCGCGATTCATTCAGGTTACTGCGACGCGGAACATACCGACGGGTCATGCCCCGAGCCCTGGCAAGAGAACGCGCCCGGTCGGTCAGTTCGTTGGTGTCGCCACAGACCCAGATCAGACGATCCAGCAGCTGAGATTCACCGCTGCGTTCCACCCAGACAGCTTCGTTCCGTTCATCGCTCTGGGCAAAGCGGAAGTCCACACACACATCGGCGTCATCGCGTGCCCTGACCAGTCTGTCGTCCTCGATCCCCTTACCATCAGAAAAGACAGCCGACCACGGGAACGGTCGCTTTTTCCAGCTGGGCCGATCTGGCTTCTCCATCACCATCCGCAGGGCATCGCGAACAATTTCGCTGATCACTTCGCGGGAGGCTCGGATTTCACGTTTTTCGCGTTCCCATTCTTCGCCGGCTGTCGACTGAATGCGATAACCGAGCTTCTCGGAATACGCCAGCAGGTTTTCCCGCCGCAGTTCCTCCAGGGCTGCCAGCACCTGTTCCTGCTGATTTCCTCGATCCATGGAGTCGTACAGGCACTGGGCCACAAGCGTTGCATCCGTCGGGCATGTTTCCTGAATCAACTCCAGCAGGGCAACAGCTTTGGCAACTCGCTGCAGCATTGCATCGCGATCAGCTGTTTCGCTCAGGATGCGGGCCATACTGGCCTGAGTGTCGGAATCGAGGGCCGTATTCTGGATTTCATAGATCTGATCCAGCGTAATTAGTCGGCCCACCGGTAATTCCGCCAGCTGCTGATCGCGGAACAGTTCGCCCAGCAATTGCAGCAGACCGCGGATGGCCTGATCGTCCCCCTGAGCGCGGGCAGACCGGATTCGCATGGCACTGGTAATCTGCAGCAGCAGATCAATCTGGCCCGGCAGGAGGGGATACACCTCAATGAACTCATCGGCGGAAGCGTCTTCACAACCATACGCGTACAATTTCAGAGCTGGCCGGTGCTCCTCAAACTTTTGGCGAAGCAACTCTTCACCATCCCTTGTCTTCTGCAATAGCCGGCGGTGAACCACATCGCGAATATTCGTCGCCGCCAGATGGACTCGCAGCTGCTGAGGAAATCGGTCTTTGGCCCAGA
>JALQUR010000183.1 GCA_023260695.1 Planctomycetaceae bacterium | reverse complement strand
CCCATGGGCACGTGGCGAAATTGGTCATACGCGCAAGACTTAAAATTTTGTTCCCTAGTGGAGTGTGGGTTCGAGTCCCGTCGCCCTCGTTGTCTCAAAGCCGAAACCGGTTTCAGCCGGTTTCGGCTTTTTTTACGCCCGCCACTCTGCCCGCCCCGAACTCCCTCCCAGGCTGCACGCCTACCCACCACAACCATCAACAGCAACATCCAGTCAGGCCACGCTGCCCAGCACAGTCAGAATTCGCAGCTCGCAAAACCTGAATCCGGAATCCGGAACTCCGGTTGAGTCTCACCGTGGTTTGCGGTGAAATGAGAATCCTGCAAGGGCCCGAACGATACTGACACCATCACTCCTGCTGCAGAATCCGAAACTTCTCCCTGCGGGGACCAGATTATGTTTCAAGCCACACTGCTCGTGATCAACGGCGCCAACAGAGGCAGCCGCTTTGAGCTCAATTCCGGAAGGGATTTCCTCATCGGTCGCAGTGTCGGCTGCGATATCCGCCTTGATGACAGCGAAGTCTCCCGGCATCACGCCAGAGTGACTCACAATGGCAATACCTTTCTGCTCACAGACCTCCACTCCGCCAACGGTACTCGCGTCAACAGCCAGTTGCAGGCCGAATACCTGCTCCAGCACGGTGATACTCTGCAGCTTGGCAACAGTGTGCTCAGTTTTCAGCTGCTGCATTCCAGTACCGCACAAACACCTCCAACTGCTGCGGAAGTTCGGTTTGTGGAAGACCCGGAAGAACTCAGCCAGGCTTCCATTCTGCAACTGCTGCCGCTGGATGACTCAGTTCCCTCCAGTGACAACTCCGCCACGCTCGATCTGATGTACCACGTTGCCGAAGAACTGGTGGCACCGGTACTCACATCAGAAATCCGCCTGCAACGAATCCTGCAGCTCACCCTTGATGCCGTGGGTGCGGACCATGGCTGCTTTCTCCTCCGCAATGAAGATGATTCCGAACTGCAGGCGGTGGCATTTGCACGCAGTGAAAAAACGGACGCCGGCAACGATCAGATGCTCATCTCCCGCTCCATCACCAGCTGCGTGCTCCGCGACGGTACTGCACTCCGTACCTCCAATGCCGGTGCCGATGAACGATTTGCAACGGGTCAGAGTATTGTTTCGGAAGGGATCCGCGAGGCAGTCTGTGCGCCCCTGCGTGGGCGGGCCAGTCTGCTGGGTGTACTGTATCTGGATACCCGCATACCGGCGGAGGACTCGATTACGATGAACAGCGGCCGACTCACCGACGAACACCTGCGGATGGTGGTCACAGTCGCACGTCAGACCGCGCTGGCAATGGAATCACGCCAGTTTCAGGACGCCATGGTGCGTGCAGAACGCTTTGCTGCAATGGGCCAGACCATCACTGTTCTCAGCCACCACATCAAGAACATCCTGCAGGGTGTGAGGGGCGGAGGCCACCTGATTCACAGCGGACTCGAACAGCAGGACAGCGACCTGATTCGCAGTGGCTGGAATATCGTTGAACGCAACCAGAATCGGATCTACGACCTTGTCATGGATATGCTCAGCTTCAGTCGCGATCGAGTCCCTGTCCTCAAATCAGCCGATCTGAATGCGCTTGTGGCCGAAGTCACTGAACTGTCAGCGGGGCGTGCTGACGAAGCCGGGGTCAGTCTTGAGTTTCGTCCCGGTGACAGAATTCCAGAGGCACAATTTGATTCCGAAGGCATTCACCGGGCTGCCCTGAATATCGTTGCCAATGCCATCGATGCAGCCGCAGAAACAGAGGCAGAAGCCGGAGCTGTCATTATTCAGACCGGATACGACATCCAGACCGACGTAATGCTGCTGGCGATCAGTGACAATGGCCCCGGTATTCCACCGGAACTGCGGAAATCCATCTTCAATGTCTTTGAGTCCTCCAAGGGTTCTCGAGGTACCGGGATCGGTCTGGCTGTCAGCCGCAAGATCCTCCGCGAACATGGCGGCAGAATCCAGGTCGAAGGCGAACCGGGCGAAGGGACCCGCTTTGTGCTCAGCTGGCCGCGCGGAACGGCCGGAGTTTCCAGCCCGACTCTGAATCTCCCGCAGCAGCCGCAGGGCTGAGTCTGCTCCTCCTTTTACGACAAGTGCACACCAGGCCTCACTTATGAACCAGCAGCCGCAGTTCGGCGTGATCTTCGATATGGACGGAGTCCTTGTGGACTCTTATGAATCACATTTCATCACCTGGCGGGACAGCTGTCGCCGACATGGTCGCGACTGCACTGAAGCAGAATTCCTCATCGGGTTCGGACGAACCAGTCGGGAGTTCATTCGGGAGACCTGGGAAAATCCGCCGGATGATCAATGGATCGCGGCTTTCGATGCAGAAAAGGAACAGCGATATCGCGATCACATTGCCCTCAGCTTCCCCGCCATGCCCGGTGCCAGAGAACTCATCCATGCTCTCCACTCCGCCGGCATCCCCATGGCAATTGGCTCCAGTGGACCGCCGGAAAATGTTCACGAAATCGTGCGGCAGCTGCAGGTTGACGAACAGATTCGAGTCCGTATCTCCGGGGCCGATGTCGTCCGCGGCAAACCGCATCCCGATGTCTTCCTCAAAGCCGCAGCAGGAATCGGAATCCCTCCGGCTCACTGCGTCGTCCTTGAAGATGCACCTGTGGGTGTTGAGGCTGCACTGGCTGCCGGTATGAAGTGCCTGGGTGTCATCTCAGCGGGACGCACTGCCGCACAGCTTGAACATGCGCATCAGCAGGTTCAAGACAATCTGCTGACGGTCACCGTGGATCTGCTGCGAACGCTTGCTGCCGGTGATCACTCAAAACGCTGACCAGCCCGCTCAGGCAGCTCGCTCCGATGAAACTGCGGTCGATCGAGAATCCAGCATTCCGTACACCAGACCGCCACGGACCACGGCAAGTTCCGGCTGCTCAGCCAGACGCACGTGAAATCGAAGCCGCTGACCGCTTTGCAGACGGAGTTCATCGGCCAGCAGATCCGTGAGTCGCGGAGTTCTGCTCACACCGCCTGCCAGAACCACAGGAATCGTCTCCTGGGGATTCAGATCGGACAGACCTTCGGCTACAGCCTCCAGGACCGAGGTGGCCAGACATGCCACGCTGTCGCTGAGGATTTCCACCAGTTTTGAAACCTGGGTGTTCCGCAGAAAGCCCTGCTCCTCGCCCAGCCCCTGCCGCCATACCCGAATCCGCTCAAAATCCGGATACGAAATGCCGGCAGCATCCCATGTATACATGGAAAACTGGTGGGCGATCTGACGATCAATCGCGTTTCCGCTGACAGAGAGAGTATCGGTTGCGTAGACCAGGCCATGCCTGGCTACACAAACCGAACTCGCCTCCGCACCCATGACTGCACTGACCCCACTGAACCGACTCTGATGACTCTCCGACAGCATTGCAGCTTCGGCCGCCCCCAGCAGACGGGGCTGATATCCACGCATGCGAATCAGACGCTCCAGAAACTCTGTTCCCTCCTCATCCGGCCCCGAGCTATGCGCTGGTACCGTCAGGATACACACATCACTCGCTGATTCCGGTTCCGGAAGCATTGTCTGGGTGAGCAGGTACAGCAACTGTCGTGCTGCAGCGTCTTCTCGAGGTACTCGACCACCCGGAAACAATGGAACGGGAGGCTGCTGACAAAGCCCTCGGACCTGAGCCTGATCCGTTCCTGCGACAAGCAGATCATCACCACAACTCAGCACGGAAACACGCTGTGCTGCAAGTGCCTGACGCAGCACTGCTGTCCCTGGAAACGCCAGATAGGTGGAATTCACCTGAGCAGAATGCAGCGGACGCACGCCCCCGGCATCAATTGCCAGCGACCGGGTCTGATAGCGTCCAAAATCTATTGAACAGATCATGTTCTGAAACCTGACTTCCGTGCCCTGTCGTCTCAGCTGCCTTCTTCATCCACTGCGACGCACGGAACGAACCAGCCGTTCCAGTCGCTGATCAAGCTGCTGCCGACGCTGGCTTTCCACTCCAAATGCCGCCGCATGTCGTGGCCCGCTCAAGTCCCCGTGCTCTGCGTCAACGCGAGCAAATTCGGGATGACCAGGCCGGCCGTAAATTCTGACCCCGTCCGGAAGACGCACAGTCTGCTCCTGACGAGGAATCTGATTTGCCAGCAGACGCTCCAGCACATCACGTTCCAGCCCCGGAGTGCCTGCAGCCCCGGCGAGATCAGCAGCCATTGATCGTGGTGGAACCTGACGCAGCTGTTCCGGAAATCCGACTGGAACAGACGCTGCAGGCAGCGGTTGCTGAATCGCTCGCATGGTTTCGGAAAATGGAACATAAGGCATCGTCGGCTCGCTCACCGGTGCCATCGGCTCGCTCACCGGCGCCATCTGTCGCACCTCCGGCTGCGGCGACTGTGCCATCAAATTGACTGCCGCTGCCTCCTGCACGACTGCCTCCTCGACAACTGCCACAGGCTTTCGAGGAACTGGTCGCGAAACAGGGACAGCCGGTTCCGGAGCAGATACGGCCGCTGCGGTTCCTGCAGGAGCCGGCTCGGAACTGCTGAATGCTCGAATCATGAGCCAGCCGCCAGTAACCAGAAACGCCAGAATCACCATCGTGTTCAGAACACCAGCCGAAGCGGCATCCACAGCATCAGTTGTCCGTTCGGATTCAGCGGCTGAAGCAACCGCAACAGGCGGAGGAACCGCCCCTTCTGCTCCGGTTTCTGCCCCGGCACTCTCTGCTTTCTGCGACTGCACGGCCAGCGGTGACTGCTCAGCCAGTGGTGCCTGTACCGGTTCTGCACCGGACACCCCGGCAGAAAGCGGCTCCGCTGAAACACTCTCCGCAACTTCCATCTGTGGTACTGGCTGGGATACCGGCGGTTGAGGAATCGTGTTCAGTTCACCAGGAATCGCTGCGCCGGAAAATGAATTCAACTCCGGTCCACCCTGCGGACGTGGCTGACGGAGCGGCTCTGACGGCAGATTCGGGAACGCCGGAAGCGGATCCTTCAGCAGCGAATCTTCATCAGCGGGCGTGCCACGCAGATTGGGAATCATCGGCACAGCACCAGGAAACAACGGCTGCGGTGGGGCGGGAACTCCCGTCTGAGGACCGTAGCCACCGGAACCCGGAACGGGTGGATAATCCTGATCAGACGAGGAGACAAAACTGCCTCGCCCGGACATCCCGCCAGCATTTCCTTCGTATCGTGAATCGCGATACCCCGGGTAGTCACGCCCCCCAACAGAATCGCCGCGATTGCGTTCATCAGCATAACCGCGGTCCCACGATTGTTCCTGTCGATAGTCGTCCCGCGGCATCCGGTATTCCGGTGGAATCTCTCGTCGCTGCGGGGGGTAGTCCCCGGCGTAGTAGTCGCCCGGACGCTCTGTCCACGGTGGAGCAGCGGGGGCGTCGTTCCGTTCTGAGATCGGACGATAATCTTCAGCGTATCTCGGACGGTCGAATTCTCCGCGATATGCATCATTCGGATTACCCTGCCCCGCATAGCCGTAGGAATCCGGCTCCCGATAGCCCGGATCACGTCCGTAACTGTCACGCACCGGTCCCGTTCGATCATCATATTCATCGCGATACGGCAACGGAGCTGCTGTCGACCCGCGCACCGATCCGGCACCCAGTCTGCCACTGCGACTGGAATTTCCCCATTCGGAAACGCTGACCTTCAGACCACGACCCGGACCAGTGACAAACGGGACTGCCGAAGAGCTCTCACTGCCCTCCAGAACCATGATGTCTCCATGCAGAACTGGTGTGTCCGCAGCAACGTTCTTCTGGGGACGGTTGCCACGCAGGCGAGTCACGATATCCACACGCGGACTGTTCTGCGGAGACAGGCCCATGCCGACGAGTACATCCCCGACGGAAACCTGCTCATCCATCAGCGAAATCACGGTCACGCCGGTACGAGTCCGAATTGCTGCGTTCTCTGAAATCTGTCCCGCACGGCCAACAGCCTCCACCAGCAGAATGTCACCTTCGGTAACATTCTCTGAATTGTTCGGGCCACGCAGATTCACCATCGTCGTCCACTGATTGCGATTCTGCCCACCCCTTAATACCGTGATCCGCAGGGAATCTGTCGTCGGCTGCGCACTCACTGCCGCATCACGAATTGTCAGTGGCTGCGGTGATGAAAACTGTCCGGGGCTTTGCACGTCTCCGAGCACTGTGTAGATGGTCTCCTCCGACTGCTCTGCTGTTGCCTCAACGCCGAAAATCAGCGTGGCAGTCAGCATCGCAACCGAAAGCAGCCCTCTGGAGAGCCTGCATTGCATGGCAATCACCTTGCTTTGACAATCATCAAAAAACCGACTCAGGCGGCAGAATCTGCCGCAATCTGTGCGCAGTTACGCGACACATCTGCGTCATCGACAGGGAGCAGACCGCGTCTACAGCTTTTTGACCGCAAAACCGTCAATAATGGAAAACTTTGCGCAGATTAACTGACCTGCAAATCCGGTACAGTCTCGCAGTCAAACGCCTGAACATCAGCTCAGCGACGGTTCCGCCATAGCCCTGTACCGCCAGGGCTCTGTAGCGCCGGTACGTTTTCAGTCTGATGACGACGTTCACCGCTCACAAAGCGGCTACTGGCCGGCGACCGGCCGCTATTCCGGCGGCAGTCCCTTGAACAGCCTGCGTTCAAGTCGCGGGTGATAAGGAGTCCACGCAGAGTCCTGATTCACATCCTCAGCGATTGTGCGAGTGAACTCGTGCATCTTCGAATCCAGCGTATCAATACTGTTCAACGCCAGAGCTTCCGGAGTCATCGGAATGACCGGGCTGCCATACTCTTTGGTGCCGTGATGACTGATGAGCATATGCTTCAGACGCAACATCTGATCGCTACACGCCGGCCGCCCCAGCCGCCCTTCGGCACGGCTGATGCACTGGCTGAGTATCTCCATGCCAAGATGGATATGTCCCAGTAACTGGCCTTCATCCGTGTACACAAGGCCCGGGTCCCAGCCCAGCTCACGTGTCTTGCCGATGTCGTGAAACAGCACTCCCAGCAGCAGCAGGTCCCGATTCAGATCGGCATACACAGAACAGATCCGATCCGCCAGTTCGCACATCGAAAGCACATGCTCCAGCAGCCCGCCCATGTAAGCATGGTGCGCTTTCACACCTGCCGGAGCCGCACACAGACCGTTCAGCAGCGGTTCATCATCCAGCAGACTCAGCCCCACCATCTTCAGGTCCGGTGATTCCACACTCTCCAGCAGCTCACGCAGGCGGCTGAGCATCGGAGCAGCCTCCTGGACCGGCTGCATCTGGAAGTCTTCCTGATTGACTGCAGTGTCCGGAACAGAATCGATCGCCATCAGGATCATCTGCAGACTGCCCTGAAACTGCTGGATCTTGCCGCGGACCCGGACATAATCGCCTGTACGGATCTCACTGACGGAATCCTCCGTCACATTCCACATCAGTCCACTGATCACCCCGCTGCGGTCGCGCAATGTCGCCAGCAGATACAGATTTCCATTGCGATTGGAACGCAACTGCCGGTCCGCCAGCAGGAAAATCTCGTTGACGCTGTCGCCATCCTTCAGTTCTTTGACACTCAGTCGCGGCATTGCGTGGCCTTTGGAGCTGTATCAGTTGACCTCGGAGCCCGGTCGGGGCTGTTTCCTGCGATTACTCATGAAATCGCTTCCGTCGCCGCGATCATAGATTGCAGATCTGACCCGTCACAGCAGCGAAGCTGATTTCTGGCAGATCCCCGATTCAGGGATCCGTCACTCACCGGATCATCAGTCGCAGGACTGCTCTGTGCACTTTGGACTGTCCTGCTAGAATCCGACCCACGCGGAATACTCCGGATTCTCTTTCTCCCCTATGGTTCAGGTTTGCCATGCGCTGGTCCCAGACGTTCATTCCCACAATGAAGGAAGTTCCCGCCGAAGCTGAAGTCCCCAGCCACCAGCTGATGCTTCGTTCCGGACTGATTCGCCAGCTGATGGCTGGTTCCTACACATGGCTGCCGCTGGGTTATCGCTCCGTCCGTAAGGTCTCAGAAATTGTTCGTCAGGAAATGGATCGCGCCGGCGCCATCGAAATGTTCATGCCTGCCCTGCAGCCAATCGAACTCTTTGAACGTACCGGACGCCGTGATGCATTCGGCAATGTCCTGTTCAACTTTGAAGCGCGGCGTGGTGATCGACAGCTGCACTTCGCACTCGGACCAACCCACGAAGAAGTCATTACGGATCTGATCTCCCGCCATATCAGCACCTACCGCCAGCTGCCGATTACGCTGTATCAGATTCAGACGAAATTCCGCAACGAAGAACGTCCTCGCTTCGGCGTCCTGCGAACCAGCGAATTCCTGATGAAGGATGCCTATAGCTTCAGTTCCAGCGTGGAACAGCTCAATGAAGCCTACGACGCCATGTACAACGCCTACTGCAGAATCTTTGCACGCTGCGGACTCAGGTATCTGCCCGTGGAAGCGGAAAGCGGCCCCATCGGCGGTGATGCCTCACACGAATTCATGGTCCCCGCCGGCAACGGCGAAGACTTTGTTGTGAACTGCCCCGCCTGTGGCTATGCCGCCAATCAGGAACGTGCCGAAATCGGCAGCACTCACGCTCCACCAGAACCAGCGAAAGCAGCCGCAGATCCGGAAACAGTGGACACACCCAATGCCGGAAGTATCGATGCTGTCAGCACCATGCTCGGCCGACCTCCACAGGAATTCATCAAGACCCTGATCTATCTTGCCGACGGAAAACCACTTGCCGTACTGCTCCGGGGTGATCACACCGCCAATGAAGGCAAGATCCGCCGCGCAGCACAGATTTCCAGCCTCGAACTGGCCGACGCAGATACCATTCAGCAGGTCACTGGCGCACCCGTCGGTTTCGCAGGTCCTGTGGGCATCCAGTGCCCCATCATCGTCGATCATAATGCCGCCGCTGTCGCCAGTGCTGTGACCGGTGCCAATGCTGCAGACCAGCATCTGGTCGGTGTTGTCCCCGGCACACACTTCGAAGTCGGTCAGACGTTTGATCTGCGCAATGCCGAAGCCGGAGATCCCTGCCCTCGCTGTCAGAGCGATCTCCAGATCGTCCACGGCATCGAAGTCGGACACGTCTTCAAACTGGGCACCAAATACAGCGTCTCGCTCGATGCCACCTTCGTCGATCGCGAGGAAAAATCACATCCCATCATCATGGGCTGCTACGGAATCGGTGTCACCCGCGTTGTCGCGTCCATCGTGGAAACCTGTCACGATGAAAATGGCATCATCTGGCCGCTTAATGCGGCCCCCTATACCGTACACATCATCCCGCTCAATGTCTCTGACGAAGATGTCATGCAGACGGCAAACCAGATCTATGACCAGCTGAATGAGGCAGGTATCGACGTACTGCTGGACGACCGCGACCAGCGCCCCGGTTTCAAATTCAAGGATGCCGATCTGATCGGGCTGCCGCTGCGAGTCACCATCGGAGGTCGCGGTCTCAAGGAAGGAATCACCGAAGTCCGCTGGCGCACCGAAACCGAGGCACACCGTGTCCCTGTCGCTCAGACAGTCGATTTCGTCCGGCAGCAGATCAGCTCCGCATCAGGCTGAGCAGTCCCACTCCCGGACAGATCACACTCGTCATCACTCCGTCTGACCACGGTGCCTGACCGCACCGTCTGACCGCACCGCCTGACCGCAACATCTGACCGCACCGCCTGCTGCCCGGAGCAGGCGGAACCGCGCTGGCACACTCCCGGGGTCAGCGATTGCTCCCGTTCTCGTGCCGATCCAGTAACGCTGCAAAGTCAGACAGT
>JALQUR010000029.1 GCA_023260695.1 Planctomycetaceae bacterium | reverse complement strand
GGCGGCCTCGATGGCGGCAGGCCTCACCTGCCCTTCGGCCAAGATGCTTTTGAAGGTCGTCAAAAGCCCGTTGATCTCGGGATGGACAGGCTGCCAGGCGGTCGTTGTGCACGCCAAGTCCGGCGGGCCTGCGCGATGTCAGGCTGGCTGCGAAGAGGCTGACTGCCCCGACGGCAAGTACGGCAATGACAATAATTACCGCGCTGGACATACCACGAAAACCCCGCGACAAACGATTCATTGGACCACTTCTCCGGCAACGAACCCCCTGCTGGTTCCGCTGCTGCCGAGTAATTTCATCAGGCGACGGAGCTGTCCGGCAACGCCTGATGTCAGAACAACCGCAGTCCCGGGTTCAGATTAACGGATTGTCTCCCCGGGCAGCGAATTCCATTCCTCGAAACTGCGTCAGAGTCCGGGTTTCGGGGGCATGACCGGACCTGCACTCAGATTGACACCCGTCGCCTTCAGCTTTCGCTTCCACACCTCGGTGCCACAGGTCGCATAAAGAACATCGCGATTCTCCCCACCAAACGTCACGTTTGACAGCCATCCTTTGCCCGGGCTGCGGATGATGAAATGCACGCGACCAAGCTGATCAAGAACCTGCACTCCGCTGGCCGTTGTGACATACACCCTGCCTTCGGTGTCCACAGTCATCCCATCGGCATTGCTGCGAGTTTCATCGTTGACGTGCAGCCAGCCATATTTCTGTTTTGCCGTCAGCGTGCCATCCGGCAGGCATTGCCAGGAGTAGCAGAAGCGGCCGCGTGTATCGGCGACACTGAGTAACGTCTGATCTGGAGAGGTGATGATGCCGTTCGGGAACTCAATCCCGGTGTCCACCAGTTGTGTTTCGCCGGAAGGACTGAAGTGCCAGATCTGTTTTTTGGATGGTTCCGTAACATAGCCGCTGCCGTCGGCGAGTACGACAAGGTCATTACCGGCAATTCCGGTGGCAAACACTTCCATCTGTCCGGTCGTGGAATAACGCACGATCTGCTCATCTGCCGTACGGCAGGCATAGAGCTTTCCGTCCGGGCCTGCCATCAGTCCGTTGGCTTTCCCGGTGTCTTCTGCAAAGACACTGACGCGACCGTCAGCTTCAACTCGATGAATGCGATTGCCGGGAATGTCGGTGAAGTAAAGTCGCCCGTCAGATCCGACTGCTGGACCTTCGGTGAATCCGTGACCCTCGCTGACCAGTTCCCAGTCTTCGCCGTCAAGCAGCAGATCGGTGCGTCGGATTTTTGCTCTGCCAGCAGGGATCGGTTGCGGGTAGTCACGCCATAACCAGTCCAGCGCCTGCGGCAGAATGGACGTCATGTGTTGACGATTGTGCCCACCATCTCCCCAGACATTGGTCACGTCGTATCCTGCGAACTGCAGTGCTGACAGCATTGCCTGATTGGCGTGCCACCATGAGCCGGCATAGATGTCCAGATCGGCACTGCCATCCTGCAGAAAAACTCTCAGCGGTTTGTTTTCAGTCTTGCGCACCAGTGCTGGAAACTGATCGCCTCCGCGGAGAGCTGTGTAAGTGCCGATACTGCTGAGCACTCTGCGAAATGCATCGGGGCGTTCCCAGGCAGCGTTGAATGCACAGATTGCTCCCGAACTTGCTCCGGCGATGCAGCGGTCATCCGGATTGTCACTGAAGACCCATCGACGGCGGACTTCGGGGAGCAGTTCTTCAATCAGAAATCGAGCGTAGGCATCTCCCAGTCCGTCGTATTCAAAGCTGCGATTGAATCTTGGCTGAGCTTTTTCATGAGGGGCGGGGACCTGACCATGATCAATGAACAGCCCCAGCTGAACAGGAACTCGGCCCTGATGAATCATGTTGTCCAGTACAGTGGGGACATTCCACCCGTTGGCAAGGCCAAGTCCATCCTGCACGATCATCAGGCAGGGGGGCTGATCGGGGTCGTACTGTGCCGGGATGTATACCCAGTACTTCCGCACTGTGCCGGGGAAGATCTGACTGCGAAACTCAAACGGGCCTTCGATCTTCCCCTGCGGAACACCCTCTGCCCTGCGGGCTTCCACGGGAACAGGCGGTGTTTCATCCTGAGCCGGAAGTTGCACAGCTGCACCGAGAAGAAATACTGCCAGCAGCAGACAGGAACGGAAACGAAGAACGATGTTCATGGACTTTCTCCGGGGCGTGGTGCAGAACGGGCCATTGCGACTTCCATTCTGACAGACTGCTGAAAATCTGCATGTGACTGCGGATGAATTTTTCCGGGCAACCGGGAGGCAGAGATTCTGCGTCTGAGTTGGCGAAGCTGGTTCGAATGAGATAAACCATGGGCAGATCGATGTGGATTCCCCTTTTCGGTTTCTTCAGGAGCAGATGTCGTGATGGACTCTTCGTTGTCGTTGCTGTTGAGCTGCTGCAGTCTGCTGGCAGTGGTTCCACTCAATGCAGTTCAGGCTCAGTCGGACGAGTCACTGCTGCTGGTGTCATCATTTGCAGCATTGCCTGCTGGCGGCATCAGTTGTCTGAAGCTGAACTCTGCTGAGGGAAGTCTGCAGTTGCTGCACAAATGCGGAGACATCCCGCAGCCGTTTTTCTTTGATGTACTTCCGGACCAGAACCTGCTCTGCTCGATTTATGCGGAAACATTTGGCGGGGCTCCGACGGAAGAACTCGCCAGCTGGAAGCTGAACCCGCAGGACCACCGTCTGCAGCTGATCAGCCGCAGTCCAACGCAGGGGGCGGCCTCCTGTTTCGTGGAGTTTTCGCTGGGTGGAAACAGTGTTCTGGTAGCCAACTATTCCACGGGAAGCGTGACATCGTTTGCGCTGCAGAACGGAACACTCTCCGCCCCGGTCAGTTTCTTTCAGCATCAGGGCAGCAGTGTCAATAATCAGCGGCAGCAGGAGCCGCATGCTCACTGCTTCGTCATCAGTCCCTGCGGGAAGTACGCCCTTGCCGCTGATCTGGGAACTGACAATCTGCATTGCTATCGTCTGGATGCAGCAGCAGGCCGCCTCGAGCCGTCAGCGGTGCCGCTGGTGCCACTGCCGCCCGGTTCCGGACCGCGGCATCTGAGTTTTCATCCTGGTGGAAAATCGCTCAGCGTGATCAATGAACTGGCAAATACCATCACATCTTTCTCGTGGGATGCGACTACCGGTACGCCGAAGCCTCTGCAGACAATCTCAACCCTGCCGGATGATTTCGGCGGCGTGACTCATACGGCCGACCTGAAGTTTACTCCTGATGGGCGTTTTCTGTACGGAACCAACCGTGGCCATGACAGTATCGCAATGTATTCCGTACAGCAGAACGGGACACTGAAGCGGATCGGCATTGTGGATGCCCACGGTGCCGGGCCGCAGAATCTTGCGGTGAGTCGTGACGGGCGGATGCTGATTTGTGCCAATATGCCCGGCGGAAGTGTGGCTGCATTTCGCATTGATCAGGAGACAGGAAAGCTGACGTTCACGTCAGCTGTGGAACTGGCTGCGCCATCGTGCATTCGCTTTCTGAACTGAGTGATGCAGATCGTCCCGGTTGATGTGCGAATGGTCGCAGGTCTCTTATGATGCAGTGCCAGCGGCCAGTGCCGTACCTGCTTTCGTACTGCTGACAGGAGTTTTCGACGTGAAGTGTTTTCAAATGCTGATGCTGACCGCGCTGGCTGTACTGCAGACTGCATCGAGCGGTCATGCTGGCGACAGGTCTGAGCGACTGAATGTCGTGATGCTGGTTGTTGATGATCTTGGCCAGCGTGACCTTGGCTGCTACGGCAGTTCATTCTATGAAACGCCCAATGCGGATCGACTGGCAGCTCAGGGAACACTCTTCACTCAGGCCTATGCAGCCTGCCCGGTCTGCTCCCCAACCCGGGCGAGCCTGGTGACAGGGCTTTATCCGCAGCGAACAGGCATCACAGATTACATCGGTGCTGCTCAGCCGAATGGCTGGAAACGCAACACGCCGCATCTTCCTGCCCCCTACAATCTGCAGTTGTCGCTCGAGCACACAACGATTGCCGAACTGCTGAAGCCAGCGGGCTATGCCACGTTTTTTGGCGGAAAATGGCATCTCGGGGATGAAGGCTTCTTTCCTGAAGATCAGGGGTTTGATGTCAATCGCGGTGGCATTGCTCGCGGTGGCCCGTACGGAGGAAAGAAGTACTTCTCGCCGTATGGAAATCCGCGGCTGGAAGATGGTCCTGCGGGGGAGCATCTGCCGGATCGACTGGCCAGGGAGGCTGTGGAATTCATGACGCAGCACAAGGATTCTCCGTTCCTTGTCTGGCTGCCATTCTATTCCGTGCACACTCCACTGATGTCACGGGAGGACCTGAAGCAAAAATACGAGGCTCGCAGAGCACAACTGGATCAGAAGGACGTGTTCGGGGAAGAGCCACCTCGCAAGGTGCGGCTGACACAGGACCATGCGGTCTATGCCGGCATGGTGGAAGCGATGGATCTTGCCGTGGGACGCGTCCTCGATGGGATCGATCGTCTGGGGCTGGCAGACAATACGCTGGTTATTCTGACGAGTGACAATGGAGGGCTGTCCACCAGCGAAGGATCGCCGACCTCAAACCAGCCGCTGCGGGCCGGGAAAGGCTGGCTCTACGAAGGGGGAATTCGAGTCGTTTCAATCATGCGGCTGCCCGGGACAATTCCGGCTGGAAACAAGTGTGAGACTCCGATCATGAGTATCGACTATGTTCCGACAATCCTCGATCTCTGCAATGTGAACGCACCCGCCGGGCTCAGCTTCGATGGGCTGCCGCTGACATCACTGTTTTCTGATGCACCGTCATCAAAGTTCAGTCGTCCGTTGTACTGGCAGTATCCGCACTATGGGAATCAGGGTGGAGCCCCCGGGGCGGTGGTGCTGGATGGCAAATGGAAGCTGATTGAGTGGTTCGACAACGACACTACAGAGCTGTTTGATCTGAGCAGTGATATCGGGGAGCAGAAGAATCTTGCGGATCAGCATCCGGATGTCGTGGAAAGGCTGCGGAGTCAGTTGCAGAGCTGGCAGCGGGATGTTGAAGCAAAGCGGTCGTCGCCGAATGCAGCATTCGACCCCAATGCTCGAAATGGTCGAGGCTGACTGCGGTGCAGAAAACCTCGGGTTGAGAGTCTCGGGGTATGACTGCGGCAGCAGACAAGCCCCCTGTCCCGCTCTGTTCAGCCCCCCTGCCCCGCACTTTCCCGCTCTGTTCAGCTCAGCAGCAGCAGGCCGATTTCGTAGAACAGGACCACACCCAGAACGTCGATCATGGCGGCGATGAGCGGATTGGACATGATTGCCGGATCCATACCCAGCCGGCGAAATGTCAGCGGCAGCAGAGTTCCTGCTGATGTACCGAGGGTGACCACGGTGACGACGGTGATCGCGATGGTTGCGGATTCATTGATGGTTCTTCCGAACCAGCTCCAGGCCACAATGAAGTCCAACCCGGCAAGTGTTCCACCAAGGGAAAGTCCGATCAAAAACTCACGCCAGATCAGTGTTGCGTCAATCACGGAGCCAGCACCACTGCGATCGCTGCGTGGCTGCAGAGCAAACATGCGAATGAACAGAGTCGCGGATTGTGATCCGGCATTCCCACCGCTGGCCATCACGAGCGGCAGGAAGAGCAGAATCAGAGAAGCCAGTCCTGTGGAAACGGAGACTTCCTGTCCGGTGGATGTCGACAGACGATAGTGGTCAATCACGCTGGCATTCATCAGCGCGACGACCGACAGAAACAGCAGCCAGATACCGCGTTTCCAGAGAATGACAGGAAGAGGCGTTTCCTCATAGGTGTCTTCGAGGGGCGCGACTGCACTCTGCAGATACGCATCCTCGGTTGCTTCTTCCTGAACCACGTCAAGTACGTCGTCGTGGGTGACAATGCCCACGAGGCGGTCCTCTTTGTCGACAATCGGTACGGCGATGAAGTTGTACCGAGCAAGTGTCTGAGCAGCGACTTCGCGCGGCTCGCTGGCCTGGATTCGGATCGGGTCTCTCTGCATCACATTCTGCAGCACCGCCTCAGGTTTTGCGAGGATCAGTTCACGGAGTGAGATGAAGCCATCGAGGTGCCGGTCTGCGCCAACAATATAGACGTAGTAGATTGTTTCACTGTCCGGTGCCTGTTGCCGCAGTCGTTCCAGAGCTTCACGTACTGTGATGTCAGCCGGCAGCGACGCGTACTCGGTCGTCATGATGCCGCCCGTGCTCTCCTCGTCGTACTGCAGGAGTCGGCGGATATCATTGCGTTCTGCCTGAGCAATCAGACGGAGTGCATCTTCGCGTCGAGTTGGTGGGATCCGCGTGAGCAGGTCGACACGGTCATCCGAACTCATTTCCTCCAGCAGCCGGGAGAGCTGGCTGGGTTCCAGCTTCTCAACCAGCTCGGCCTGGTGTCGCAGCGACAGATACTCGAAGATCTCAATGCGGACGTCTTCAGCAGCCTGTCCGAGCACAATCCAGATCTGTTCGTCGTCCAGTTCTTCGAGAATCTCTGCGACCATTGCGGAGTGCACAACGCCACAGAACGCAGCAAGGCCAGCGAGATCTTTCTCGTGGACCATCTGTCGGATGTCGGGAAGAATCAGATCCTGGTAAGCGCCCCGCATAACGGAAAGCTCCTGAGACTTCGCTGATCAGTGAGTGCAGCAGAACAGGCACTGCGGAACCGCAGGCAGTGCCGCGATGGTTTTGACATGGAGACTGGCGCCGATGGCCAGCCAAAAAAAATCCCTGCAGGCACACCGGCAGGGATGGAATTCATGATTCTCAGCAGCAGAATTCTGCAGCACAGTGGCAGAATCAACGCTTTGAGAACTGGAAGCTGCGACGAGCTTTCTTGAATCCGAACTTCTTGCGTTCAACCATGCGGTCGTCACGAGTGAGCAGGCCCGCTTCCGCGAGCATGTGATGCCAGCTTGAATCCATTCCCTGCAGAGCACGTGCAAGACCCAGAACGATCGCACCTGTCTGGCCGGTAATTCCGCCGCCATTGACACGCACGGAAACGTCAACCTTGCCAAGGCGACCAACAAGTCGCAGTGGAACGACTACTGAATCGCGATCTCGCTCGACGCAGAGGTATTCTTCCAGGGGTCGGCCGTTGACCACAAACTGCCCACTGCCTTCCTTCACGCGGACTCGTGCCACGGAGGTCTTGCGTCGACCTGTTCCCATGGCCACACCGAAACGGTCAATCTTGCCTCGAATGGTCGGAACATAATCCGGATCCACTTCCGCACCAGCTGCTCCACCCAGTGTCAGTTCCGGCAGATCGCTGCCGGGGACTTCTGCAACAGGTGTTTCATCAGCACTGGGAACTTCAGCACTGGGAACTTCAGCAGCCGGGACTTCTTCCGGTGATACGTCATCCGAACTCATCGATCAATCCTCAGTCAAGCAGCACTATGACAAATGTTTGTGACGAATTACCTGCCTCCCGAATGGCACTTTCTGAAGCGTCTTCGGGACGGGCCTTTCCAGGTCGGGCCGATCAACCCTTTGCAGACGGCAGCAGATGCTGCGGCAACGGCTTCGGCTGCTGGGCCTGATAGGGGTGCTGAGCACCGACGACCAGTCGCAGCTTCTTCAGCATATGGCGGCCGAGCTTGTTCTTCGGCAGCATTCTGCGAACAGCTTCTCGAAGAATCATATCCGGTCGCTGCTGCCACATTTCAACCCCGCTACGCACTCGGCGACCACCTGGGTATCCGGAATAGCTGTCGTACTCCTTACGCTCCATCTTCGAAGTCAGGTAAGGAATGTCGTCATGCTTCATGGCCTTGCCGGAAAAGCGGACACGCTCACAATTCACGACGATCACACAGTCTCCCGTGTCGACGTGAGCCGTGTAGCCTGCCTTGTGCTTGCCCATCAGCACGGTGGCAATCTGAGTTGCAAGGCGACCGACAACCTGACTGTCGCCGTCCACCAGAAACCACTCGCGGTCATGGACGTCTTCCTTGCGTGCCACCCATGTTTTGCCAATTGCCAGCATGTCGTCTGCGTTCCTTGCTCACGATTACCGCAAGCTTATGAAAACCATGATTCCCGGAGTAGATCCCACGAAAACTGTCTCGTGACATCTGTCAGGAATTCTTCAGATGAATCTTACTTGAACAGGAACTGCACCGTTGGTCTTCTGACCATTCTGTACAGCACAGAAATCGGTACGGCTCTGTTCAAAACAATCGTGTTCAGCAGAGTCGTGTTCAGAACAGTTCTGTTCAGAACAGTCGCGTTCGGAACAGTCCTGACTGACACAGTCCTGACTGACACAGTGTATTCACAACCTGCCCCAGCAGTGCTGGTGAACAGGATCTTTCTTCACATTCTTCGGCAGGAGACTTGCCGGGCATCCGGAGAACCCAGTCACCAGCAACTGCCAACTGCACCAGCACCTGCCACCAGCCACCAGCCAAACTGGCCTTACCAAACCTTGCCCACCGCAGCCTGTCGGTCGCGACCGCTGCCGATACCGACACCAAGGTCCTGGAAACTTCCAGAAAATCAGAGTCAGCGGACAGGACCGCCGTCAGTTGCCGCTTGAACCTGCAGTATCCGTGTCCTTCAGCTGAACGATTTCAGAATCATTGAGCAGAAGAGCGGGGAGATCAACCGCCGGGAGTCATTCCGTTGTCCGCAGGCCAGAGTTTCTTTCTGCCTTTCGGAATCCGAAACGTCCGCAGCATTCGCCACGGATTCCCGAACGATCTTTCTGCAGTGCAGAAACTGCGAGGTGCAGATGCTGCCAGGAGCAGGTGCTTGCTGGGTATCGTCCGGCCTTCTGTAAGATATCCAGCTGTAAAGACTTACAGCGGAAGATCGCGGCAGACACCAACAGAAGTCGGTTCTGACCAGTGTCGAAAGGCGTTTCGCTACAGCATGGTACTGCCAACGGCGAAAACACTTGCAAAGAGTTCTCGCCAATTTCGCGTGCACAGTAGCCCTTGTTTATCGGCCCTGCGAAAAGCGAAGTCAAGCACTCTAGAGATTTCTCAGAGAATAATCAACGGCCGACCCCGTAAAACACGGCCTGCAGGCAGGGGATTTCTATGTTCCGGAATGTCGGGCCAAATCGCTCTGCCCTTTTGCCGTGACCAAACCCGCACAATTGCAGTGGTGCCCCGGATTTCCGCTCAGCCAAATCGTCCGCAGCCGCCCCGATGAGGAACCAACAGAACCAGGATCAGTACCGGCAGAATCTGCCGGTACTGATCAGATGTTCATGTTCCGTGCGGGAAGGTAAATTGATCCCAATCACAGCCCGCTCACTCCCGTTCGACCGTCACCGCCATCACGATTGGTGATGAGTTATCCGGGCCCTTGACCAGCTCAAGGTTCTCAATCACCCCATCACGCCCCGGCTCAATGCGGATCCGGCGGATTTGCTGGCCCCCCAGCATCTCCGCAAATTCGGAACCGGGAACGTCGACGCGGCGAATGTAGTCAGCGAAGTGAACGCCATTCACCAGCGGAAATTCCTCCTGCTGACCATCGCTGTAATGCAGACGGACCAGCATGGACACAGTTTCCCGTCGGTCATAGGGGTAGCTCCAGCCACCGACGCCACTGAGCAGATGAATTGCCGTGGCGGCCGAGTTGACCGGGAGGGTCACGGACTTTGGCATCTGTGGCGGCAGGTTGCCAAATGGCCCATTGAGCAGAATGATGTTCGGGACAGATTTGCCACGTGGATCCGTGAGCAGATACGGGACATCACCATAAATCTTTGGCGACCAGTCCTGATAGACCATGCGGTCAGGTCCGTTGTCGCCATCGGAAAACAGGCCTTTGGTACTGATCGCGGTTGCATAGCGGTCCAATGAAACCGGCAGGAACTTACCCTTATCGGTGAGGAATTCCAGCAGGCTGCGGGAATTCGAATGGAGCCCCCCAAGTCTGTCGCATGGGCAATCGGTACCATGCCGGCTGCGACCGCTGCAGCAGCTCCTCCGCTGCTTCCTCCTACCGTGAGTTCAGGTGCAGTTGGGTTTATCGTCGGACCAAAGGC
>JALQUR010000022.1 GCA_023260695.1 Planctomycetaceae bacterium | reverse complement strand
GCTGTCTGGGTCATCAGGGTTGTTGCAGCCTGCTGATCACGTTGTGCAGTCTGAGTGGCTTCAGTGGCGTTCTTCAGAATCTCTGCAATCTTTTCCTGTCGCTTCACAGCTGCTTCGGCTGAAGCCGGATTCCTGCTGTACTGACCACCCTGCACTTGCGCTGAAATGCAGAAGGTGTATGTACCCGGTGGAGTATTGGCCTGAATGCGAACTTCAAACTCACCTTTCTCGTTGCCACCCATTCCGATCTGTGGCGCATTGACGTTTGGTGGTAACCCGACAGGGAATCCAGTCACATTCCCGCCTACATCAGCTGCGCGAGCAACAGTGTAAGGAATCTTCAGAATCCCGCCGCGGGATGTTTCCAGCTGTTTGCCGTCACCGGCCTGAATTGCCAGCAGTGCAGGTTCCTGATCTGAGACTGTGATCTGCAGCGTATCCGTCAGTCGAGCCGGGACGCTGCCAACGTTGGCATTGGGCTGCTGCTGAGTAAATGGTTCCGTGCTGCGACCGACGCGTGCCTTGCGAGTCACATTTGCTCCGGCGATGTTCCCCGTCCCGCTGATTGACAATGCGGCAGTGCCACCCGGAGCATCTGCCGCAGCGTTCAGGATCACGACTGTGTAATCGCTGCCGGCACCGATCACCGCTTCACTGCTGGAGACACCACCGGGCAGGCCGGCAACCGTGACCTTGATTTCACCTTCATAACCGCCCTCGCGAAATGCCGTCACCTGAATCGCTTCGTGGGCACCCTTGCGAAGCAGCAGGGCTCCGGCCGTTTCCACCGGGGATGCCGCCAGCCGAAAGTCCGGCTTACCGGCTCCGATCCGCAGCCGATACTGCAGCCTCGGATCACTGCGGACGCCGCTGGTGTTGTCACGAACCATGATTCGATAAGTACCGTCTTCCGGTACATCCAGCAGGTATACCGGATCCGTTGTGCGGTGATCGAAGGCTCTGTTTCTGATATTCGTCGTCAGCTCGTCGAGGTAGGTGACCTGCGTCACCTGTTCCTCACCCGCGTCATTCTTCGTGATTTTCTGGACGAGCAGGCTGGCGTCTGTGTTGCAGCCCAGGCGATGCGACTTGAGATCAATCAGCAGCTTCTCGCCGGCCGTTGCCGTAAAGGTATACCAGTCCATATCCCGTGCCGGATAGAACTGCCCGGCTACTTCACACGGCAGCGTCAGGGCCTGAGCTGTCTGCGGGAGATTATTGTCAGCCTGCTCTACCGTGTGCTGTTCCGTAGCCACCGAGACGAGGATCGGATTGGACACACCACTGGGAGACTGCATCCGGTATTCCACCCCGTCCAGCCCGCACTGATGTGGTTCCAGTCTGCCAGTAAAGGCCAGCTGGTCAGCAATGTTCCCGGGGATCGGGATCCGCACTTTCACCTGCTGCAGGGGCTGTCCGTTGAGTGTGACGCCGGAGCCCTGACCACCGGGAAGGTTGCGACCATAGACGGTGTATTCGTTATTCGAGCCGGGCTGTCCGGCCGGCGGATCAATGTAATCAAGATGCGGCCTGGCAGTGATCGCGATCCGGTAAGCGAACCCCGGTCCACCACGGTGCAGTGCATCACGGACGCGCAACTTCCACGGACCTGCCGCGGGAAACTGATACACGATCAGTGCATCACCGGCAAAGCCCTGTCGGTTTTCCATCACGATGCGACCGTCCGGGGCCACCAGGCTCACCAGCAGATCGGCTCGGGAATCCGTCAGTCGCGCCTGGCCGGCGATGACCAGAGTCTGGCCGGGCTGAGCGGAAAACTGGTACCAGTCGTCGTCGGCGGCATTGTTAAAGCGTCCGTTCACAAAGCCGGGTACGGTGATCTCAGACGGTGCCGCATCTTCGGAATTCGGTTCCGTCTCCATGCTTTCATCCAGGACATCCACGCTGAACGCGCGTGGATTGGAGATGCCGTAAAGTCCGCGACATCGAGCTTCATAGCGTCCTGCGGGAACGTTGCCGTCGACCGTCACCAGAAACGTATTCACGACCGGTACAGGACCATCGTCAAACGGGCCAGGCTCAGCCATCTTCAGCGCCGCCCTGATGCCAGGATGGTTGAAGGTGAGCTGATTCACTTCGTCCAGGTCGTTGCCCGCAATTGTCAGCTCGAATTCCGTACCCGCTTTCGCACCGCTCGGGTAGAGCTCATCGAGACGGGTTTCCGGCAGCTGAGCCTGCAGCAGGCCGGCGGTAAGCATCCAGCTGAGCGCGATCAGTGGCAGATGGAGCGTCTTCATCAGATTCAGACTCCGCTGTAACAGAGACACACTGAAGGGGGCACTGTAAGCAAAACGCTGCCAACATAAGGCAACGGATCATTCACAGTACACGGCACACGTTGCACCGGACAACAATGCGCTGTCCTCGTGCAGAGATAATCACCAGGGGTGACGGTCACGCGGTCATCACCGCAGTTTCAGCGAACGAACTGGAACTCCTTGGCATTCACCAGAGCCCAGATCAGATCTTCCCACGCCTGCCGCCGATTCGTGGCAGACGCAAGATGATTCACGACAACTGCCCGTTCCTCGTCCGTCGGCATCCGTGAAAATGCAGCCAGGTAGATGTCATCGGCCAGTGTCCTGTCAGTTTCAGGTTCCGCCTGCGCATACTCCGCTGCTCGCCCCGTTCCGCTCTGCAGACGACCCTGCACATCGGACGAATTGAGCAGATGCAGACTCTGAGCCAGGTTGGCTTCCGGACTGCGTTCGCATTCACAGGCACTCTCTGCTTCCGGCTTTCCGAAGACCTGCAGGAAGTAGTTGTTGACACCGTTGTCCGGCAGCTGCACGGCACGAGTGCCCTGCGGCAGTCCACCAAAGTTTCCGGCCACGCCGGAAAGGTCATTGATGGAATCGTACAGCACCTCAGCCGGCACACGTCGCGGATAGAAGCTCGAGAAATTCTGCAGGTCCGCCTGATTCTCAGGCAGCGGGGTGGATGACAACTGGTACACGCTCGATTTGCAGATGACTCGCACCAGTTCCTTCAGATTGAAGTTGGTATCGAGGAAATGCTTTTCAAGCCCGGCCAGCAATTCCGGATTGGAGGGCGGATTGGTCACCCGCAGGTCATCCTCCGGATCCACAATCCCACGTCCAAAGAAGTGCTTCCAGTAACGATTGACCAGCGCCTTCGCAAAGAACGGGTTGTCCTTCGCAGCCATCCAGTCCACCAGA
>JALQUR010000647.1 GCA_023260695.1 Planctomycetaceae bacterium | reverse complement strand
TTTCTCTGTACAAATTGTATATCCTCCCGTGAATAACCATACTTAGCGATATAGTCTTCATCAGAGAGGAAGGCATCTCCGCCCCAATCCACCCCTCCTTTTGACAGCAGCAATTCACTGCTTCTTCTCTTGCTCTTTCGTATAGACCCAGGACTGTGCCTCATAGGTGTTGTTGAGGAAAGCAAACATCCCGTAGTACTCAGTGTGAGTCAACGGATCATATTTGTGAGTGTGGCACTGGGCGCACTGAGTCGTGAGGCCAAGGACAGACTTTCCGATGCAGTCAAGTCGGTCAAACATCTCCGCCATCCGGAACTCTTCAGGAATAATGGCCCCTTCTTCATTGATCATGCTGTTGCGGAGAAAGCCTGTGGCGATTCTTTCTGATTGTGTTGCTTCCGGCAGCAGATCGCCGGCAATCTGGGAGATGATGAACTGATTCCACGGCAGGTCCTGGTTGATCGCATCAATCACCCAGTCACGCCAGATCCACTGTTCACGCTTCAGATCCTTTTCGAAGCCGTTTGTGTCGGAATAGCGCGCGAGGTCCAGCCATTGACGAGCCCATTTCTGACCGAATGCCGGATGCTTCAGCAGCATGTCCACAGTGACATCGAATCCGTTTTCGTCAAAGTCCCGCAGCTGCTGTGGAGTGGGAGGCAGGCCGATCAGATCCAGGTAAAGCCTGCGGCAAAGTTCGTGTGGACTGGCCTCCGGGGAGAATTGCAGGCCATGCTGCTGCAGCCGGGCAGCCACGAATGAGTCGACAGGGCTGGTGAATTCAGGAACGGGGAGTGCCTGCTTCTGTGGACGAGTAAAGGCCCAGTGTTCGTCCCACGCTGCTCCGTCTGCGATCCAGCTTCTGAGCAGCTCGATATCAGCTGCGGCAGGCCGCTTTGCAGCATCCGGAGGAGGCATCATCAGATCCGGGTCGGTGCTGGTAAGACGGCGAATCAGCTCACTGCCCGAGTGATCACCGGGGATAATCGCTGGCTTGCCCGAATCTCCGCCCTGAAGTGCTGCAGCGAGCTGATCCAGTCGCAGTCCGCCCTGACGCTGTTCTGCGTCAGCTCCATGACAATGCCAGCAGTGCTCCGACAGAATGCGGCGGACTTCTTCCGGTGATGCTGACTGAGCGTTAACGGGATGAGTGGAGAAGAGTACTGCAGTAAACAGGAGAAGTCGCACGCAGATTTCCTTTGCGGTACGGAATGGTCTTCCTGGTCCGTGGCCGACTGAGTAGTGCTGGCCCATTGATCATGTCTGAGCATATCGAACGGAGCGGACATGTGAAATCGAATCGCAGTCGACAACCTTGCCTGATCGTGGACACTGTCCGGGTGTGGTCGTTTTTCGTTCACAACTGAACGATTTACATTGCCACAAGCAAGCTTCTGTTGCTTCAAGTTTCGCGGAATGCTATCAACTGGATTCTGAGTGTTTTCTCCCGTGGCGTTTGTACGTTGAGGAGTGCGGTACCGTGACCAGTAGATTTTCTCCGGGAGATCCGGTGATCTATTCAGTCACCAAGCAAAGTGTGCATCCGGGCCCCCGCGCAAGGTCCGTAGCCGCAGCCGGAACGGGAGACGTCTACACCTATGTGGTTGACAAGTTCTGGCGAGTGAAGAAAGTTCTGGAGAATGGTGACCTGCTGCTGGTAACCCGCCGGGGCAAGGAACATCAGGTCAATCCCTCAGATCCCCTGCTGAAGCGGCCCAGTCTTCTGCAACGCTGGCTGCTTGCATCGCGATTCCCTGTGGTGACTGGGAAGGACTGACAAGCCTGCGACGGCTCCGCGTCGCTCGATTGACGCACCTGAGGTGTTCGCAAAACGCATTCGGTTCCACATGAATTGCAACAACGCTCTCCAGCCGTCCAGTCTGACGCCGACTGCGTCGTTCACGCGGCTCGACGAATCGAATTCAGTGCCTCCAGCTTCGCTGCAACACAGGCAAACACCGTATCGACCGAAAGCTGCTGCAGATCCCTGTTCGGAGCGACAAGGGCATGATTACGAACTCCGTCGATCGGGTATGGGCCTGTGCGTTCAGGTCGCGTTGGCCCGTACAGACCAACGGTGGGGGTTCCGAAAGCTGCTGCCATGTGAATCGGTCCGCTGTCGTTTGAGACAATCAGCTTCGCGTTCTGAATCAGGTTCACCAGCTGCATCAGAGAAGTTTTTGATGTCAGGTTGATGAATCGCTCGGGGTTCGGCACGGCCGGGCTGTCCCACGGACGATGGCTGTCCCACGCAAATGTCTCATTCGGGAATGCTTTTGCAAGGCGCTCAGTAAGCTCCGGAAAATGTCGCCACTCACGTTGCTCATTGCGACTGTTCGGGAACAGCACAATCGGACTGCAGTGCCGCAGCCGCGGATCAGCTTCCGAGGGATCATCGCCACGAATTGTGACCGGCGATCGCAGTTCCGGCTGCAGCCCCAGCAGGGGAAGAAACTGCAGCATCATCTCAATGACATGTGATTGCGGACCGTCTGCCGGAAATTCAGCCACCTGCGGGTGGAACCAGCTGCTGCATTCTCGTGACCAGGGCGGACCGATCTTTACGGGAGCCTTCGCAGCCCTCGTCATCAGACCGGAACGCAGCAGTCCCTGAAAATCCAGCACGGCATCAAAATGCATTTGAGCCAGCTCACGACAGGTCTGCCAGATTCCACGCAGTCCCAGCTCATGCCGAAACTCAATAATCCGACCGTTGACGGTATCGCAGCGGCGAATCAGATCTGCAAACCGTGTCTTCACCACCCACGAAATCTGAGCATCCGGGATCTGATCCCGAATTGACTGAGCCACCGGCAGGGCGTGGATGATGTCGCCCATCGAACTGGGCTTGATGATCAGTATCTGCATGGTAACAGTCCCGGGCCGCCGTCAGGCGGCGCGACGCAGTTGTGGATTCAGCTCTTTGTCGTTGTACATCTTGAACTGGTAGTACACACGGAAACTGCGGGTTCCTGCCTGCACTTCCTGCAGCAGACCAGTCAGAGCCGCTGAGAGATCCGCAATCTGCTGCTCAATGACAAGCAGTTTATTTCGACATCGCAGCACATGGTCTGCTGCAGCATCGGTACGCTCCACTTCTTCACGCATGTGGAACTGCTTGAGAGCCAGAATTGACAGCCGGTCAATCATCATCCCCGGTGTCTCTGAATGAAACGGACAGCCTTCACTGCGGGGCTGTATTGTCTCCACGATGTACTGATCCATTCGCTCAATCAGATCGTTGCGACGCTGATTGCAGCGGTCGATCACTCGCTTTGCTGCACGCACGCGTTCTGCTCCCAGATCATCACGGCGAGCAATATCTTCCTCGTGCCAGAGCAGAAAGTTCTGGAGGTGATTCTCTTCTGCAAGTCCGGCGAAATCTGACAATTCTGCAGCCGGTTCCTGCTGGTGCCATTCTATGGTTCTCTGCTTCTGCAGTGCGGTAATCGCCGCAGCATCCATGCTGACTCTCTCCCTGTGCTTTCTGTACTTCCTGGCTGTTGATTGACTGCAGATATCTGCAGTCTTAACCGGCGGACGCTGTCTTTCGATCCGGGAACCTGGCAACGTCGCTGATTTCAGCTGCAGCAGGCTGCCGCGTGCTGACGTGGCCTGCCCCGGAGAAATTTCCGGCCGCATGCAGCTGAGCAGCCGGAATCTTCACAGTTTCTGCAGAACGACGCCAGACCAATCGTCGGCTGTCGCTGGCAGACTACCAGCGGAGTACAAATTGATGCGGGAATTCCGGCCAGCGGAGTTGTGGCTCCGACCAGCTGCCTGGCAGGACGTAGCGGAAACGATTTCGGTCAGGCTGAGTCCCGAAGTCCTTCACCCATATCTTCCGCCGGGTCAAACTGATAGCCGAAGAAGTGAATGTCTGCCGCGAGTCGATCGGCCACGAGGTCTCGCGTTGCATCGTCATACATCCGGCGATAATCGCGTCGAGTGCCACCGCTGTTGAGGATATTCAGCTGAGCATGGCCACCCAGCTGATACCGAATTCGATCGAAGTCTTCTTCCAGCGATTCCATGCGGCCCACAAAATCCACGATCAGGCGGCCCCTTGAATCGCAGACCCAGTTTTTTTGCAGAATATCCCGCCGCTGCGTCCAGACATCGGCAAACTCCGGGAAAAGCATCCCGGAAACCAGTTTGTTGTAACGATGCTGCGGACGCCGCTGAATGAAATAATACAGAGAAACCAGCCGGTCCCAGGGATTCCTGACAAAAGCAAACTTGAAGAGGCTCTGGTACACATGAGCTGGCAAGTAGCGACGAATCTGTGCGGCTGTGCTGTGATTTCGGAAACGTCGTCGCTGGTAAGGCCCAATCACATTCAGATTGATCCCTACTCGATTCAGCAGCCGGTTTTCCCAGCATTCCAGCGGGTTACCCGACAGCTGTTCCAACGCCACTCGCATGCTTGTGCCGGCACATTTGGGCACGTGCACAAACAGGAAATTCTGGTCGTATGAGATCAGCATATCTGTTGGTGTTCCTGAACTTTCGCATCCGCAGGCAGCGTAAGAACTACTGCAGCTGCGCAGTCTTCGAGTTACGACTAAGCCGCGTGACGCTGGTTCTCCGTGGCTGTTGATACGTCGCGGCACGGATCTTCACCGATTTTCTCGGCATCCGCGGCTGACACTTTCGTGAGTCTCTGTGCTGCCCGCGTCCTTCGCATTGATGCAACCTTTCCGGTCGCCCACTTCACGATGCGATAAAACACGTTGTCCGCCAGTCTTGCTGCTCGAGCCGCACCTGGCAGTGCCACATCGAATCCCTCTGACACAAATGTTTTCCCGTTATGATGCAGACGTGGAAGATCATTCCAGTCCGTCTCGGCGAATGTGGCCCAGCGGGCACAGTTCTCCCGACTGCCAGGCTGCAGTGGGCTACGCAGCAGGGCATGTGCTTCCTGCATGTCGGTCGGTGTATACGCAACCTGCAGGGCATCATAAAACGAGGGGCCAAGCAGGATGACGGGACGTTCCATCCAGCAGGCTTCCACGGTGACCGTGGAGCCGAACGTGACCACCACGTCGCTCCAGTTGATCAGAGCGTACGTGTTTGCAGACGTTTCCGGATAATACACCTGCACATTGGGAAGCTGTTCCACAGCATGGAACGGAGTTCGGATGTCGCTGGAAATGTCCGCCTGATTAGGGTGGAAACGAATACAGAACATCGTCCGTGGATGTTCCTCACACAGCTCCCGCACGACGGTGGCGTAATCCGGAAACGGTGACTTCCAGTCCCGCCCCAGTGATTCAAATTCATCCTGGCTGCTGAGAAACACGGTTACACGTTTCTCAAAGCCAGTTGCCGCTGGCGGTACAAAATCGGTGGCATGTTTTTTTGCAAACTTGTTGGTCCGCGGGCTGCGTCGGCGCTCGAAATACCGTTCGGCCAGCTCCATATCTGCAGGGTTTCGCAGCATTCGCTTCTGCATCTCATGGCGATCGTGCGCTGTATGGCCCTCAAACACCATCGGATGCTGGCGTGCACAGACTTCCAGCGTGGAAAAATCCACGCCCATGCTGCGGGCCGCTGTGATGCAGAACCGTGAACAGGCCTGACGCCCGTTGAACACCTCGATCCGATCCGGCTGCAGGTCCGCGATCAGTGATTTCATCGAACTGAGCATACGGATGGCCGTGCGATAGAATCGCCGCTGAATCAGCGAAATCGTCCAGCTGCGGCTGATATCCGCGCGCTGCCGGTGATCACGTTGCCCGCCTGGTTGAGCACGATCTGCGCCCCCTGGGCCCCGCCC
>JALQUR010000286.1 GCA_023260695.1 Planctomycetaceae bacterium | reverse complement strand
CGTCTGCGCTCGCTGCGGCAGGATCTCGCTGCAATTCCCGATTCCACAATCGGCGCTGACATGCAGTTCCAGTCGGACCGGAAGTCTGCTCAGCCTGACAGCGGTTCACTGGAATCGTTATTCCTCGCCGCAAAGCGAGCGGGCGTCAGGATTACCATTGAACCAATCTGAGTCCGGCGGCCCTGCTTTCACAACTACCACCTGCCAACGGACCAACGGGATCTGGCCTCAGTTTCCTGCATTTCACTCAGAACAGCCTCCAGTTCCGCCTCCGCCACACGACTGGCAAGCAGCAGTGGATCCCCGCCAGCAGGCAGGTACGTCAGGGTATCTCCCGGCTGCAAACTGAGTGAGAGCCAGTTCGGTTTATCGCCTTCTGCCATGTCGGCCGCATTCACTATGGGCAGCAGGAACACTCGAGGAAATCCTTCATCAGTGATGGTGCGAGTAAGCCGTACCAGTCGAGCCTCCGGTAGAAAAGGGGGCGTGTCTGTACCAAGCTCAAAATACTTCCGACTGGCTGCGCTCGCTTCATCAACGCTGATATTCGCAATCCGGACGGAATCAGCAACCATTCCGTTTACCGCGATCGGATATCCCGAACCGCTTTGCGGCGCAGTGTTTCGCAACAGCGACCTCCATCGCACAACGGACATGATATCGTCGTTGACCAGATGTATTCCCCCAAGTTCCGTCTGATCAACACACTCCGCCGGGATCACATACGTGATATCGCCTCGCCTGATGCAGACTGCCAGCGAATTCACATATTCAGAATGAGACCAAACGGTCCCCATGCCCTCCGTTTTTTGGGCCGCCACAGACAAGGCTGGTGTTCCAAAACCACCAGCCATTGCCACAGCCTTCTGCAGCGAAACGGACCGCCATTGAGGGAATTCGAACACACCCGGATGATTGACCTCACCTGTGACAGTGAATGTTCGCTGCGGCTCACCCGGGGCCACTGGATTTCGCAGGTCGGAGTGAAAGCGATCCGCGATCTGACATCCGGACAGGCATATCATCAGCGACGCCAGGAGCGTCATCGACCGCTGACGGGTAGCAACTGTAAGTATTGCCAGGTGCCAAAATCCCATAGATCATCTCTGTCAGACACTGATGCTGCCTGCGGTTCGCATTAACTCTGCCGTCGGGCTCAACCCACTGGCCACATCAACAGGAATCATTGCCAGAAGACACTCTCAATCACGGGGAAAACTGTGTCTGTAGAAAATGCTCCATGCTCATCTCAAACATCGGATCATCAATCTCAAACACGCGTACCGCTTTCACGCTTTCAATCCGTCTGAGTCTTCCTTCGTCACCAGTCCCCGCCCCTGCCGGAGCTGCCCCCGCTCCCTGCGGCGTAAACGCCACGATCAGGCGTTCAAATGCCATGCTGGTCTCCTCAATGGTGCGGTCTGTCAGATCACTTTCAAACTTTCGCACATATTGCTGATCCTCAGCCAGATCGAGCTGGAAACTGATATCCCCGGCAGCCGGGCGTTTCGGATCGATCGTGAAAATCTTCTCTGTGCTGATGAAGTGGTGCTGCACGTCCGTTGTGACCAGTGGCTCGCCGCTGCCTGGACGACTCTCCAGCAACTTCCATTCACCATCCCTGGCCACTTTTCTTGGAGCCCTCTCTGAATTGGCGACGTCGGCTTCCGCTGAATCGGCGTCCTGGGCTTCCGTTGAATCGGCGGTCCAATATGCATATCTCACCTCCGTCACTACCAGTTGCAGATGTGTTGGCACCTTGAGTGTGATCGGAATCCCGCGCGTCTGCATTACTTCCCATGTTGAGTTGCATTCGGAACGCTGAACAAGCGAACTTCGGATCGAAGAACAGCCGCAAAGCAGCAACATGCACAGCAGCAACCGGATCGAGGGAGAAACATTGCGACAGGTATTCATGGATGATTCCATTGTCTACGAGGGCAATACAGAGCTTACTCAGTTGCCGGAGGGTAGCGCCTGAACGAGGAACGCAGAAATATCCAGCTCAAGTGTCGGACTGTCGACTTCAAAAATCCGCGTTGCAATGACGGACTCAATCGCCACCTCCGGCCGCGGCTTACCCGGTTCCCGGCTGCCAGCTGCCGAGTCTACTGCGGTATCCGGCTGCAGCGACCTCGTACCAATTCGTAATTCTTCCGGTTCCGGACGTCGCTTCTGTGTGGATGAATCATTCGCTATCGACTTGAACGCCCCTCCCGATAAACCACGTGTTGCATCGGATTCCGAACGTGGATTCACACTGCCTGATCGCAGCAGAGTTGCCGCACGGGCAAGTGCCAGAGATGACTGACGAATCGCGTCCTCCGTGGCGGCACTGCTGACCTTGTCGATGTACTGGTCCTCAGTGAAATTGACGCCATACTGCAACTGCCCGGCCGCAGGCCGACGATGGTCAACAGTAAAAATCTTCTCCGTTTCCAGCAACTGCGAGGAGTAAGTGACGGTTGTCAGCGGCTCTTTCTGATATGTCACAACCTGAAATCCACCGTTACTCCGCTCCTCCACAAAGTGATTTCTGTAGAGCGTGATTCTGAGATGAGTCGGTACCTTGAGCGTGATCGGATACCCCTGCAACTTCGCTTCCGC
>JALQUR010000506.1 GCA_023260695.1 Planctomycetaceae bacterium | reverse complement strand
GCACAACCACGCCCCGCAACCGCTCCACCCCAGGCGGAATCCAGATCGTGTAGTTCACCGCAAACTGCAGCTCACCTTCCTGCGTCGATGCGTCGTAACGCACCCGGTAATACGGTGGCTCCGCGTCCGGAAAGACATCGTAAGGAGCCTGCTGAGCCAGCAGCGGAACCGACCCGGATACAATCACCAGACACAACACCCCCCGCAGCAATCGCTTCATCATCTCACCGTCCTCCCGGAATCAACTTCCGATTCTGATCCAGATTCTCCGCCAAACGGAGCTCACCTTGTTCAGCCCAGCCGCCAGCCAAATTGCCGTTGCTGCCCGCCACACATCAGGGACTGGCCTGCTTCGCCAGCTCCGCCTGCCGCACCCTGATAATTGCCGTCGCATCCTCAGGCCACACCGTGACGTCCACATACTGCTGCAGGTCCCGCAGCGAAATCACCCGGCATTTCTGCAGCTGCAGATACTTCAGATAGGCCTCAAAATTCGCTCGCGAACTGCTCACCCAGTCGTGAGCCGTATCAGGCACGCCGTGAAACTGCAGAATCGCAATTCGACCGGACTTTGCCTGCTGCACTGCCCGCTCCAGATCCTGCAGCGCCCACTTCGGTCGCGCATCACCGGCCGATGGCAGTAACAACGGATGATCCTGACCCGGCTGATACGCAAAGCCACGGCCCTCCTCATAGGGATACTCCGGAGCACCGCCGCGGCGAGCAAACACGATCCCGTGCTGCTTCAGCACCTCAAACGCCTTTGGCGTCCAGGCATTCCCCGGCCACGCAAAACTCACCGGTGCCGGGATGCCATGCTCCTGACAACGATCCGCAATCGCCTGCAGCTGTTCGGAAAGACGATCCACGGTCTTGTCGGTTATCCCCAGATGATCACGCGTGTGATTCCCGATCTCAAACCCATCCTCATGCAGCTGACGAATCTCTTCCCACGTCATGTAGTCCGTCTTGTTCTCGGCAAAGTCCCATCCTTCCGTAATGAAGAATGTGGCCCCAAACCCATACTCCCGCAGCAGCGGACGCACAATGCTGAAATGCGACTTCGACGAATCGTCAAATGTCAGCACAACCAGCCGATCCGGAATGGTGGCTCGCAGCTGCTCGGATGCCGGTTCGTCCCCCCGCAGCAAGCCTGCCGCATACACCCACGCCAGCAACACTCCAGCACACATCAATCGCACACTCATTCTGATTCTCCCTCAGCGATATTTCCCATCGCCACACTGGCTGCCTCTGGCCGCAGCTGCAGACGCGCTCGCAGCTCAAACCACACCCACGTCCACAACAAACCAGCAGCCCAGCCAGCCAGCACATCCGTTGGATAATGCACGCCCATACAAACCCGCGTCGCCCCCACGACTCCGCTGAGCAGCAACGGGAAGACCGTGAACAATCGCTGCAGCCGATGACTCCGCACACGCGCCGACAACAACAGCCCGATCGCCGCATACACAATCAGCGACATCATCGCGTGAGCACTGGGGAAACTGGTCGCACCGCCAGCGAGTGACAGATGCGGAACAATCTCCGGACGCATCCGCAGAAACGAACGCTTCATCAGCATCACCAGAAAATAACCACTCCACACCAGCCCGCTGAAGAAACCAAACTCCCCGACCCCGACTTCCGCCAGCAGAAACCCCGCAAACAACACGCTCACCAGCACCAGCACCGCGTAACCACCCAGCGCAGTCAGATCGCGAGCAATCTCCTGGACGATCGGAGGTCCGCTGATCAGCTCCGGCTGACCGTCCACTCGCGTCCAGCGAATCAGCTGCAGTTCGAGCGAATCTGCAGTTCCCGCCAGAAGATGGACGGCCAGCAGCAGCAGAGCTGTGCCTCTGAAGAAGCAACTCCGTCTGCCATCAGTCACTCCGGGGCACTTCGGACGCTTGCGCTTGCTATTTGCAAGAGCCGGTACTCCACACTGCCCAGAACATCACTTGCCATTAGAGGCTCAAAGCGTCTCTCAAATGGTGGACTTGGTCATGTCAAAGCCCGAAGACACC
>JALQUR010000257.1 GCA_023260695.1 Planctomycetaceae bacterium | reverse complement strand
GCCTCAACCCCGCAAGCGTTTATTGAACGGGCCATGGTTCGCGAGGCCACCCATGGGCGCGAGGTGGTGCGGCTCAAGGGCGGTGACCCCATGATTTTTGGTCGTGGCGGCGAAGAATCTCCGGAATTTCTTCCAGCATCTCGCGGTCTTCTGCCAGCCCGGGAAACTGACTGCGTGACAGCTGGACCCCAATCCAGAGTGCTTCATTGGGAGGACTGTCCTGCTCAACGGCGGTACAGATCAGCACAGCAAGATTCTGCTCCTCCGCAAATCTGTCATAAAGAACAAATGATGTTGTGTCACGGATGACTTCAATTCGCTGCTTCAACTGCTCGTCAGTGGGAAGTGCCAGTGAGGAGGTTGTGGGATCTGCTTCGAGTGCAGGGTTGTCCACATTGTCTCGTGGGGTGAGAACGGTAATGCAGTTGTCCCAGGTACGCCCGGCACATGTTTCGAGGGGGATTCCTGTTTCTCGATACTTGCGCATCAGCAGGATCTGATTCCGGAGTGGCTCGAGTGCAGCGTACTTTGCTGAGGTGATGCTGCTGGAACGAACGCTTCCGGCGATTTCCTTTTTCTCGCGAGCCCAGCGATCCTGCTTACGGACAAGACTGCGGAGCGTGAGCGCAACTTCAACACGGTCCGCTGAGGTATAACCATTGCGGTCACCATTGCGAATCAGCTGTCGACGCAGAAAACCGTTCTGCAGGTTCTCGCCGGTTCCTGTCTGGCGGACAGTTCGTACTCCCAGTACGAGATCTCCTTCCTGCAGGGGAATGGTCGCTGCTGATGTAATACTGCTCCAGACTGTCCGTGCGTCGGCAATCTGCACGATTCCCAGGGGAATATGGTGGTCTTCATATTTACGGAATACGGCCAGCCGGTCGCCTTCGAGAACACCGTGCACGTCCCCCAGATCAACTCGCAGTGTTCCACCATCCGTACGGACCGTACCGGCAAGCCAGACAAGCCCTGCTCCTGCGTTGAGTTCAGCAACGTCGGTTCCGGGGCCCTGGGCCAGCAGTGACTGGCTGCAGATGACAGACAACATCAGAAGCAAGTGGATTCTCATGGGCAGCAGTCCCGGCGTAGAGCTGAGTCAGCAGGAGGTCAGGCAGGGCAGCAAGCATCTTGTTTGCCGCCCCAATTGGTCCAGTGTGATTCGGATGAGAACCACATGACATGCCATCTATAACGCGCGCAGACACGCATTTCCACCGGATAACTCGGATGCCGGCCAGTCAGACGATTATGGCAATCGTTCTGTGCAGCAGGAGCGATCTGGATTTCTGCTGTCGGGGTGTTGGAATCGATTCAGCTGGACCGATTTCGTGTGACAATCAGCCCCGATACCGCCAGCGCTGTCTGTCAGGCGGCGGCTTTCAATCCCAGTTCATTCACGTTCACTGCCACAATGGCAACGCCGAGACGGTCAGCCAGCTCAATGACTTCTTCCGAATTCAGCAGAATCGTCAGACCTGCTTCAATCGCCAGAACTCGTCCCCCGGATTCGTGAATGGAGCGAATGGTTTCGGTGCCAACAGTGGGGACATCGAATCGCATGTCCTGGTTGGGCTTGGCCACCTTCACAACGGTGAATCCACCACGGCGGCAGAGCTCACCCGCTCGACGAATGCAGCGATCTGTCCCTTCGATTGCTTCGACAGCCATGACTGCCATGTCGTTCACAACAACCGTCTGACCGACGTCCAGTCGGCCCATTTCGCGAGCGAGCTGCCAGCCGAAACGGATATCGTCCCACTGGGTGGCTGAAGGGCGTTTCTTTGTCAGGAAGCCATGTTTCACGAGCAGCTCCGGTGCATATCTGAGTGCTGAGTCGAAGCGAAGGCCATCACGCTCAAATTCACGAATGACGGCCAGCAGCAAAGTGTCATCCTTGCGATTCTGTCGAGCATAGCTGAACCACATATGAATGGTTCGCCAGTCAGGGAGCAGCTGGAGCCAGCGAAACCGCTGAAACAGCACAGTCTTTTCAATCTTGCCTGCCATGATGACACGATCAACGGAGGCATTTCGGAACGTGCGGATGGCAAACCCCAGTCGTGCCAGCGGCTTCATGCGAAACTCGTCGCACACGTCCGCAAGCTGTGGAGAAGCCATGCCTGCTACCCCAAGACCGCATACATAATGACCTGCCCGCCGTGCCGACTCTGCAAAGCGAATTGGAAAATCACCTGCTCCTGCCAGCAGTCCCAGCCGCTGCGGACCATCGTCGAGCGCAGGGAGCTCGCTGAGGCGAGGGAATGTCGGCATTTCACCGGTATCTGTGGACAATGATGCGTTCATGAATTCTGCGGAATGGCTGGTGTGCTGATTCAGGCAGCATCTGCCTCTGGCATACTGTCGGATGTGTCATCGAACTGCTGACGCAGCGTCGCAAGTTCACGCTCAAGCTGCCGAACGGTGTCTCGCAATGCTGGTAGTCGTTTGATCGCGGCGTGCTGTCGCGTTGTTTCCTCCAGTGGCCCCGCCGGCGTGCCGAAGTAACGCTGACTTCCCGGCAGACTACGGTGTACACCGGCCTGAGCTCCGATAATGGCGCCGTCGCCAAGATGGACATGATCAGCGATGCCTGCCTGGCCGGCACAAACCACGTAGTCTCCTGTTGTACAGGAGCCGGCAAATCCAACCTGTGAGACCAGCAGGTTGTGTCTGCCGATCCGACAGTTGTGTGCGATCATCACCTGGTTGTCGATGCGGGTTCCTGTCCCGATAACCGTGTTGCCGACCTTGGCTCGGTCAATTGTCGTGCAGGCGCCGATTTCCACATCATCTTCAATGCATACGGAACCAAGGTGCGGAAGGTGTTCATGCCGCCCGTTGACCGTACGGTATCCAAAGCCGTCGCAGCCAATTACACATCCGGCGTGAATCACCACGTTGCTGCCAACCTGCACTCCTGCGTACAGCACTGTGTTTGGATGGATGACTACATGGTCGCCAATCACACAATCGTCCCCGATAACAACGCCGGGGTGGATGTCACTATTACGGCCGATGACGACATCACGCCCGATATTTGCACCGGGATGCACGTTCGTGTTTGCACCAATCCTCGCAGAATCAGATACGAAGGCCTGATCTGATACTCCCAGCATCAGTCGCGGGCGACGTGGGTGCAACACCTCAGCAACAAGAAGGAATGCCGATTCGGGATCCGGGACCAGAATCAGGCTGCGGTCGGAGAATTCCGCAAGCAGTTCCTGTGCGGAGTCCGGGACGATTACGATACCTGCAGCACATCTCCTGAGCCGCGACAACTGCTTCACATCACCGACAAAACTCAACTGTCGAGGATTGGCCAGCTCGAGAGTTTCCACGCTTTCAATCGTGGCTGAGGCTTCACCGCAGAGTCGCCCGCGAAGCATGCCGCAGATTTCTTCAGCGGAAAGTGTCTGTGCCTCATGAGTCGACATCGAGCCCTCCTTTGCCCGAATTGCGATGTGGTTGATCTGGCCTGAAATCAGCCACAGACTACACCCAAGTTGCCGCGCGTATGGTGTCAATCCTGACACCAGAAACGCTGGTCTCTGGGCCGGAGTTTAATACAGGACGGGAGCGGAACGCAAGATTTGCCTGTCTGATCAATTTGTGCACGTCTGAGCAATGCTGACACTTCTGCAGGAGTCCGCCAGCAACTGACTGCCCCCCGACGCTGAGCATCGATCACCAACGCAGAATCTTACAGTAAATCACCCGGCTTACCCCGTCTTCCTGGTTTCTCGTTCCGACGCTGGTAATGAGCAAAATCCATTGGTCGTACACGGACAAAGCGGGTCGCATACTGTTTTTCGACGTTCAGCCTGTCGAGTCTGGCGATGCTGAAACGGGGATATCCCCCCGAGAATTGCTGCGGAGAATCCCACTGCATTCAACAAAGCGGCAGTGTGCTCAGACTGCGCTGATCGGTCCTGCGGTGTTATTCAACGTCGGTTCTGGTCCCGGCTTCCGGTTGTGTACCCGTTGCGATCCCTGTGGAATCCGTCGGCATGCCGGGTTCCTGCGTGCCGTTGTCCGGCTGGTCGATGGCGGTTCCCTCATCCAGCTCTGTTTCATCCAGACTGAATTCCTCAATCAGCTCCTTGCGCCGACGGGCAACTGCCCGATCAAACTCTGTGAGCACATCAACAGCTCGGTCACGTGAAGTTACCAGCCCGATAATCAGATACTGAACGATCGCCATCAGGTAGCAGATCCAGCCGACCGCCCAGCGTTCCCGGTCGCGTCGGTATTTCTGTTCGTCAGCTCTGTATTGCTGCCACGCTGCTGCCGCCTCCAACTCGCTCACAGAGATTTCTTCCAGCTGTCGGCGCTGCTGTGGGCTAAGCACCGGTCCTCGTCGTGGATCTTTCGTCTGAAACGGTGTGTGTGTTGCTTCCTGCGTGTCAGGGAGCAAATGCGGATCAGATTCCAGCGAGGCGGCACGTACGGCGTGGTCGTAGATTTGCGCGCCCTGAGTCATCGGGGGCAGCATCGGGAGCTGAGCTCCCACAATGGCACACATCATCGCCAGAACAGGAGAAGAGCGATTCACATGCCGGCACAGGTGCCCCTTGAGCAGTTCCCACTTTCTTGCGAGCAGTTCGCTGATCAGGCTGGTTTTCCGATGGAGCCTGGGAGGACCAGGGTGCAGCACGGCAAACAGTTCCTGATCAGGCATTCCTTCAATCACACCGATCACCATCAGCAGCCGCAGTCCCATTGTGAGCCAGTCAGCACGGTCGAGCCAGTCGACCCTTGTCAGCCAGCTGAACAGAATATGCTCCATATTTGCTGTGGCAGCGAGCAGCAGGAGCGACGCTCGAAACCACTCCTGCAGGTCTTTCTCCAGTTCATCGTCAAGCTGCTGAATACGGAGAATTCTGCGCAGCAGAAACCGGAACAGAGGTACGGCAACAAGTCCCAGCAGCAGGCGAGAAAAGGGGCGCAGCACCGGCCGCAGCACGGACTGAAAAATTGGTACCCCCATCAAGACACGAAAGAAGTTCAGCTGACTGTGTCCCTGTGAAATCCAACAACCATACTCAGAACATACTCAGAACATACTCAGCACCGTCCGACATCCGGGATGTGGTGTGCATTCTCTGACACAACAATTAAACTGAGGCCTGGAGCAGACACCAGACCAGTTCAGTCCACAAAGATTACGAGATCCTGAGTATGTTTGGTATGGCAGGGGAGACAGAATTTGATCTGCGGTTTCGACTGCTGGGGATTCCGGTGCGAGTGCATCCGATCTTCTGGCTGTCGACAGCCTTTATGGTCTGGGACGGAAATCACCTGGATCGCACGATCATTGGTGTGCTGGCAATTTTTGTATCCATTCTGGTGCATGAACTGGGACATGCGGTGGTAATTCGCCGGTTTGGATATCCCTCTGAAATCGTGCTGTATTTCTTCTGCGGCTATGCGACTTCATCGCATTTTCCGTTTCGACGAGCACTGGCTGTTTCCGCTGCCGGACCCGCAGCAGGGTTATGTCTGGGAGCGATTACATACGTGGTGTGGAGTGTTCTTCCGCCGCAGTTGCTGGTGAATCCATTGATTCAGGAGGCGTTGCTGATGATGCTGTTTGCCGGCATCATTGTGAATGTACTCAACCTGATTCCCTGTCTTCCGCTGGATGGTGGTCAGATGATGGCTGCGACGGTCAGACAGTACCGCATAGGTGGACCAGGTTCGGGTGAAATGCCGTTGAAAATCTCTGTCGTCGTATCCGGCGGCGCGGCGCTCTGGGCCGCAATGTGCAATTCCCGTAGAGGTGATTTCTTTCCGGCGTGGCTTTACTGGCCGTTACCGGAGGATGCAGCAGGTCTCCTCCAGAGTCTGCAGCCGGATCCTCAGTTTCTGATGATCTTTATGGGATATCTGTGCGTGATGTCGGTTCAGCAACTGAATCGCTATCGCTCGTGGTAGTGCGTCACTTCCTTAGCGGAGCGCCAGACTGCGGATCTGTGCTGGCGTGAGTGCTGCAGAAAAGACCGCAAATTCATCCAGCCGCCCCTCCCAGTTGTCCTGGTTGTCGCTTCTGCCGCCCAGAAACACGCGATCGATGTGGCAGCTTTCAGCATTTCCGCTGATCTCTTCAGTGCCATTCAGATAGACGCGAATTCTCTCACCATCACGCACGATCGCCAGATGATTCCAGCTCCAGCGGGAGATGGTTGTTCTTCCGATGAGCCGCTGATCTGCGCTCAGCCCGCGCTGGAAGACGAGAATACCAGCTGATTCGCCCTGTCCCAGCAGTCCCAGATGTTCGCCGCCAGCACTCACTCCATGGTCGTGATCACGGGAGTAGATCCAGCCGGCGACGGGACGGGCATCCAGTGGCATCCCATTCCAGAACCAGCCGGCAATCGTGTACTGAGAAGCAGTGTCCGGCAGTACTGTGGATAATCGTCCGCCGGCGAAATGAAGACTTCTGTTGCTGATCCCGTCGCCACAGAACACTTCGGAATGCGGACCCTCAAGGTAGAATGAGACCGGGGCATCCAGATGACCATGACGGTGATTTCCGCTGGAGTCAGTTGCGATGGGCCCGGCAAACTCATTCATACGCCACCATGCAACCGGATTCAGCCGACGAATCGCCTCGCCGCCAGGTCCTTCCGGCAATTCTGCCGTGCGGCGGGGCTTGCCGGAGACCTGTTCCAGCATGCGGACGGCAGCCTGAGTAATCCGAGGTTCGGCATTCACCTCAAGGCCGGCAGATCGTGCTGCCCACGTGTTGTAGCCACCCAGCAGATGCTGCTCCGGAGGTGGAATATATCCGTCGCCGCCGTTGGCCAGTTCGATGACCATAGTGTGCTGCAGGGGGCTTTGTGCTTTGATCTTCAGTCCGGTAATGGCATAGGTCTCCGTGGGAGTGGTCGCGATTCCGATGTCCCCCAGCCGAATCCCCTGCACAACCACTTCTGTCTGTCCCGACTCATGCAGCAGAATCTGCTCACGCGCGTAGACTTCCGGCTGCGTCATCGGAAGTCGATCACCGATTTCACTGACGATACGTTCGGCCCACTCCAGCCGCTGACGGTCCGGGACACGATACTTCAGCGGCAATCTCGTTTCGCTCATCGCCAGCGAAAGATCGGACTGGTAGTCAATTCCCTGTAACGCCTGTTGCGCTGCTGCGACCATCGCTGCCGCGTACTGGTCGATCGTCTGATCCGGATCCCAGGTGTCGGGGTGCATATAATCACGTCGCCAGATATCTCCGCTGCATCCGTGTGCCATCGCCGCTACGAAATCACTGTCAGGGGCCAGCTGCTGTTTCAGCCCCTCCGCAAACAGGCCGAAATAGTCGGCACTGATATCGCGATCTCCGTAGTAATGCATCGAAAATGCCGCCAGCACTCCCAGCGGTTCTCCCTTGCGGGTGCGGAAGGAAATGACCTGCAGTTCAGGATCCTCGGGACCGGATTCTCCAGTGACGTCTTCCGGGACTCGCCCGGAATGCATGTTGGCTCGGACTGTAGGATTGCCGAATGGATCCTCAATAATTCGATCCGGCCTGCGAATCCATCTGCGCAGAGCTGTCAGTTCCGGGATGGACACGCTGCCGAATCCTGCCTCGGCTGGCTGTCTGGCTGCACGAGCTGCAGCGATTGCCTCAACCAGTTTCACACGCAGGTAGGGAACGTAATCCGGATCTGCGTCCGTTCCGAGGCATCCCATGGACGCGGGAGCTGTATGCGAATGTGTGGCAGAAATCAGGATGCGATCCGGAGCCAGCCCCAGCTGCTGCTTTGCCAGAGCCTTTACATCGTCAAGAAAGATGCGGCCCATCATGCAGCTGTCGACGACTACAATCGCCAGCTGTGAATCGCCATCGTCAAGATAAAATGCGCGCGCGTTGACCTGGGTTTTGACCTCGGAAATGCTGCGACTTGTCATTCCCCCGTTCACCAGAACCGGAAACTTCTGAGGTGTGACGTCGACAACCGCCGCACCAACCTGTAATTCGCCGGCATGCACGTGGTGCTGGAAAACTACTGCTGCCATCAGCGGCAACAGAATCACTTGTCTGATCACAGTCATTGGTGTCTCCGGGAAATGATGGCTGAGCAGATATGCTGCTCATGATAGAGGGACACCCCGGTATAACTCCAGTCATCGGAATGTTCGAGGACTGCCGCCGCGCTTCCCTGCGGACATGCGTTCGCTGTTCTCGATTCAGTCGGGCTGCTGCGTTTCATTCATCCGCTGCAGCTGCACCAGCCATTCCTGATCAGCTGGCGATTCTGCTGTTGCCAGATCCCAGAGATCAGCAAACACTCGACCACGCCCCCATGTCAGTGCTTCCCGCAGCACGCGGTGCAGTGATTCAATCTGAGGAGGTGAGAATTCGCCCGCCGCGCGAAGTTCCGCCATCATTCCTCCGGATTCACGACAGGGAATCACCGTGCAGACATCCGCACCGTGATTGAATGCAAAGTCCAGCGACTGCAGCGCCCGGTCAATCCCTTCCGTTTCGCTGGTCCACGGCGGACGCAGCAGGATGAACGACCGAATTCTGATCTGCTGACGACGCAGAGTGTCGCAGGCACGTCGATAGTCATCGAGATCCATACGTTTGTTGAGCCGCAGCAGTGTCGGTTCATGAGCTGTTTCAAGGCCGACGGCGACTTCCAGAGTAGTACCGCACAGATCACGGAATTCGCCACAACGGTGATCACAAAGCTGCGGGTGGTTTTCCACGGTGACTGTGCCGAAGCTGCGAATGAGCTCCGCAATGGCCGGCCATTCTGCCGGTGAAACTGCGGCAGAATCAAAAAAACTGCCGCTGTTGTAGAGTTTCAGATTCGTTGCGGGGGGCAGTTGCTGTAAGGCATGACGGATCTGCTCCGCGATCGCGCCGTGAGGCACTGATTGCGTTGTGGTGTTCTTCCACAGATCACACATCACGCATTTCCACGGGCACTCCCTGTTGGTCAGGAAGATCGTGGATGTCGTCTGCAGACAGCCGGCGGCTGAGAATTCGTCTTCGGAAAGGAACAACCAGGGACGGTGCGGGTCAAGCAGATTTCGCTGCCCGCGCAGTTCGAGAATCCTGCTGGTCAGTGACTGCAAGTGGTTCTCTCCTGACCCGGTTTTTCAGACCGGCAGAATCCCGGCTGCGGCGCGAGCAGCGTCCCAGAGCGACTGCGGCATCAGAAACACCAGCAGCGTAACCACGGCACAGATGGCTGCGGCGATGGGAGCAACCTGTCCGGACTCTTTTTCAGTGGCTACCGTGGACTGCTCGAAATACATCAGGCCAATGATCCGCAGATAGTAGGTTGCGGCAATCACAGCATTGACCGCAAGTACGATCGCCAGTGTGCGGCTGAGTTCGGTGTTTTCCTTCCACGCCGCGAAGAACAGATTCAGCTTTCCGAAGAAACCACCGGTCGGTGGCAGACCACCCATCCCGAACAGACAGACAGTCATGGCAAGTGCCTGTGCCGGACGGATCTGACTCAGACCATGCAGGTCTTCGAGTGACCGCAGCGGCCGCAGTTTTGTTCCTGCACTGCTGAGTGCAGCGAAGATACCGATGGACATGATTCCGTACACTGGCAGGTAAAACAGGACTGCTGCCAGTCCGGTTGACGCTGACGTTCCCGGTGTTGCTCCACCACTCACGGCCAGACCAACGAGCATGTAGCCGCCGTGCGAGATACTTGACCATGCCAGCAGACGCAGCAGGCTCTTCTGACGCAGTGCCATCATATTCCCGACGGTCATGGTAATGATCGACATCACCGCCAGCAGCCAGCGGAGTGCAGAGGTGGGGATCCAGTCACCTGGCTGCAGACTGCCGTAGCAGGCGGGGAAAATCTGCAGCAGCGCAACAACGCCTACAACCTTCGGGATGAAGGACAGCATTGCGGCAGCGGATGGAGTTGTTCCCTGGAACACGTCAGGAGCATAGAAGTGAAACGGTACGGCGGTTAGGCGAAAGCTGATTCCACAAAGGATCAGAACCAGTGCCACAGTCAGCATCTGATGCCCGTTGGCTGTGCCGGTCAGTACCGCAGTCTTTGTGATTGCAGCAAGGTTGGTGGAGCCAGCCAGACCATAAACCCACGCCAGTCCGAACAGCACAAGCGCCGAGGAGAAGATGCTGAGCAGGAAGTATTTGATTGTGACTTCTCGCGACTGCCAGTCGTCACGGCCGAGGTAGAGCAGCAGGTATGTCGGGATACTCACCAGTTCCAGTCCGAGGAAAACTCCGATGAGATCGTTGGCGACGCTCACAAGGTTCACACCGGCAAGCACGGCCAGCAGACAGGCAAAGACTTCGGCCGCAAGTGAATCATCAGTCTGGTCCCACAGCAGCAGTGCCAGCAGTGCTCCGGTGGTCAGCGTTACGCCGCGGACGTACCACGCCAGCGCGTCAATTTCGAACGGGCCGATTGCTCCATCCGTGAGCGGCGACCGGATCCATGCATATGCGGCGCAACCGATGGACAGCAGCGTCAGGATACCCCAGCGATGACGCAGTCCGGGTGAAGCCTGCCCCGTTTCTGTCACCAGAAATGGAGCGGTGAGAAACATGATGCAGACCGTGGCGATCAGGTTGATCTCAGGAATGATCAGTCCGGCAGCCTGGTTGAGTTGATCAAATGCGGGCACAGCTCAGTCTCGACAAGAAGGACTCGAATACTCAGTTCCGAGTAAGGATGTTTCAATTCAGGGTGGCAACCGTCGGTTCCGCTTCCGGATCGGCCTGCAGTTCCGAGCCGTCCGCATTACTGCGATTCTCGGCCGCGTCATTGATCGACCGAACAATCGGATTCAGATCGGGCTGGATCAGTTCCACGAGCGGACCAGGACGAACACCAATCCACAGACAAAGTACAGCGAGAGGTGCCAGAGCCACAAACTCTCGTCCGTTCATATCACGCACAGGAGCATCACCGGCATGTGGTGCGGGGACCCGAAGTTCACCGAAGAACACCAGGCGTACGGCATTCAGCAGGTACCACGCACCAAGGATTACTCCGGTGGTCCCCAATGCTGAATACAGCGGGTTTGCACGGAACATGCCTGCCAGCGACAGAAACTCACCGACAAAACCATTCAGCCCCGGAAGTCCGATACTGGCCATGGAGATAAACACCATTGCCACAGCCGTCCTGGGCAGAGCATGTGCCAGACCACTCAGGTCAGACATCTCGCGAGTGTGATACCGCTCGTAAATCATCCCCACAATGATGAACAATGCTCCAGTGGAAAGTCCGTGGTTGATCATCTGCAGCACACTACCGGTGAGACCTTCCTGATTCAGAGCAAACAGTCCCAGCATGCAGAAGCCAAGGTGAGCAACAGAGCTGTAGGCCACCAGCTTCTTGATGTCAGTCTGAGCGAGAGCACAGAGCGAACCGTAAATCACACCGATGACCGACAGGAGGCCGATCAGTGGCAGACCTACCTGCAGGCAGGCATCCGGAAACATAGGCAGACAGAGTCGCAGGAAGCCATAGCTGCCAAGTTTCAACAGCACGCCGGCCAGCACAACACTCCCGGCGGTCGGAGCTTCCACGTGGGCCAGCGGCAGCCACGTATGGAATGGAAACACCGGAACCTTGATCAGGAAGCCTGCGGAAACAACCAGAAACAGTGTCGCCTGGAGTTCCGTTGGCAGCGGATGCTGCGACAGCCAGGCTGACAGAGCCGGCAGCGACGTGGGGCTGGTCAGACCACCAGCAGATGCGTACTGCACCAGATAGATCAGTCCGGACAGAGTCACAAGGCTGCCTGCCAGTGTGTAGAGGAAGAACTTCACTGCTGCCCAGCGGCGTTGCTTGCCGCCCCAGACAGCGATCAGGAAGAACAGCGGAATCAGTGTCATCTCAAAGAACACGTAGAAGAGCACCAGGTCGAACGCACAGAAGACGCCAACCAGGCCCGTCTCGAGCAGCAGCAGTGCAGCATAAAACTCCGGGGCTCGATCCCTGATCGCTTCCCACGAAATCAGAATCGCAGACACTGTCAGCAGGCCGGTCAGAGCAATCATGGCAACGCTGATGCCGTCAAGACCGAAGTACATCTGCAGCTGCATATCAGCGGATTCCAGCCACGGGCGGATGTACTCCACGCGGGGGCGAATCAGAGAATCAGCAGACTGTGTCGTGACCAGTCTTTCGAGTTCCAGTTCGTCTGCCTTCACGGTATGTGAGTAATACCCGGACAGCAGAAACACTGAAAACAGGAACGTGACAAGCGCGCCGATGAGTGCTGTCCAGCGGGCGTTACCAGTGGACAGTGATGATCGAAAGAGCATCAACAGGACGGCCGTCACTGCCGGAAGTGCGAGGACAAGGAAAAGAAGTGTTTGCATGCGATTGAAACCGATGTGTGATGGTGACAACAACAGATGTCAGCAAGGAGTGCTGCTTAAGAACCGAACCATCAGAAAAGACTGAGTGCAACGACGACGGCAGCCACTGCCCCGAACCACATGACCCCCGCGTAGGACGTCACAACACCACCCTGAAAGTTCTTCAGCAGTCCGCTCACTGAGGCCGGGACTGTTGCCAGAGAATCAATCAGACAATCAATAACCGCTCGATCAAAGAAGACGCAGATACGTCCAAAGATCTTCAGCGGAGCAACAACAATCCCGTACAGAATCTCATCAAGGAAAAACTTCTTCTGCGACAGCAGGTAGAACGGTGCCAGCATTCCGGCGATCCTGGCTGGGACTGCCGGAGAGACAACATAGAATGACCAGGCCAGCGTGATCCCGGCGATGGCGATCACTGCACTCATGACCATCACGTCCAGATGGAAATGTGCCTCGTAGGGTTTGAGCCCGACTGTCCGTTGCAGGTATGTCTGAAACTGGTGAGTTGGCCCGACTGCGAGGCCGATCAGAGCTGCACAGACTGCCAGAATTCTCAACGGCCAGGCCATAATGGGTGTTGCCTCGTGGGGATGGTGACCAGCTTCAACTGGAAACCGTTCCTCACCCCAGAACGTCATAAAGTAAGCTCGGAATGTGTAGAAGGCTGTCAGTAATGCTGTGACAGTTGCCACGATCCGGATGATGCGGAAGATGCTCTGATAATTGCCGGTGCTCGATGCTGTCCCAAGGACTGCAAGAATCTCGTCCTTGCTCCAGAACCCGGCCAGCAGTGGCACTCCGGCCAGTGCCGCAGCCCCGACAAGAAATGTCCAGTGAGTGATTGGCAATGCTTTTCGCAGTCCACTGAAGTAGCGCATGTCGATGACGTCACCCATGGCATGCATCACACTGCCTGCCGCCAGGAACAGCAGGGCCTTGAAGTAGGCATGAGTGAAGAGGTGGAACATCCCGGCAGTAACTGCGGGTGTTGTCACTTCAGCACCGGCAGCACCGCAGCCCAGGGCCATGAACATGAATCCCAGCTGACTGACCGTGGAGTAAGCGAGGACCCGCTTCAGATCGGTCTGCGTCAGAGCGATCAGTGCTGCGATCAGGGAGGTAATCGCACCCGTCGCTGAAACCAGCACCTGCACATCCGGGGCGAACATAAACAATGGTGTGCAGCGAGCAACCAGATAGATTCCCGCGGTGACCATGGTTGCGGCGTGAATCAGAGCACTGACGGGCGTCGGACCTTCCATTGCATCCGGCAGCCAGACCTGCAGGGGAAACTGTGCAGACTTACCCATTGCACCCAGGAACAGACAAAAACAGATCAGCGGGAGCAGTGTTTCATCCGCTGCCGCAAGGTCTGCAATCATGCCGGGATTACCAAGGACATCTGAAAAGCTTACAGAACCAAATCTGGTGAGAATCAGAAAGATGGCCATGATCAGTCCGAAGTCACCAATTCGATTGACTACGAATGCCTTGCGTGATGCCGCCGCTGCAGACGGCTTATGAAACCAGAATCCGATCAGCAGGTAACTGCAGAGGCCGACCATCTCCCAGAAGAAGAACAGCAGCACAAAGTTGTTTGCCATGACCAGCATGCACATGGAAAACACGAACCCGGAAACCGCGGCGAAAAAACGCGGATAGCCACCATCGCCATGCATGTATCCGGAGCCGAACAGGGCAACCAGCAGGCTGACTCCGGTGACCATTGCCAGCATGATCGCGGAGATGCTGTCGACTCGCAGATCGAAGCCGACACTCATTTGCCCAAGCTCAAGCCATGTTGGCCCGACCACGATCAACTCAGGCGATGCTGCCGTACTCCTTGAACTCGACTGTATATCCACTGCAGCTATCGCTGGTAGCTCCTGCTGATCAGCAGCCTGACCGTCGCCAGCGACAGGTTCGCCTGATTCGTCCGGTGCAGACGATGCCGCCGGGGGAATGACATCAAGAGCGTTCGGGTCTGCGGCAGTGGGCAGGGCCAGCAGAACCAGCAGAGAACAGATAAAGGACACCGCCAGAGCAGACCAGCAGGGCAGATGACTTCTGCAACGGAGCAGTTTCGGTCCGAATACCGCTGTGACAATCGCGGAAACAAGCGGAGCTCCCGGAATCAGTATCAGCAGCAGCATCAGACCTCTCCTCGCTGTTACCAGTACCTGTGTAACTCAACATACTGTTTCCCTGTAATTCAACGGGTGCTCCCGCGTTTCCAACCAAGTTAACGGCAGCCATGTCACCGAGTACTCGGAATTTTTGGTAACTGCCATTAGGTGGATGTGTGCTAGGATCATAGTCCAGACCATTATTTGGTTGTGTTATATAAATGCCAGGAATGCCTGGTAACTGTAATTTGCTCGTGTAATCAACTTTTTCATATGATTCAGTTAAACCAGTATCCAGCTCTTTTTGAGCATAATAAATATCTTGCTTATTATAACTTACTATCATATCACCAAAGAAGACACTGTTGTTAGGTGTATGGATTGTAAATAATATATTAGAACCATCACTGACAGTTAAAGTGTAATCTGTAGTAGTTTTTTGAATGTCTAAGTTATATTTACTATAATCAAGTGCATCTGCGTTAGCAGCGGCATAGTTGTCAGTAACTGTTAAATAAGTTGTATTACTTGCTAAAGTTTCCGATGACAAAGAAGTTTTTGTTGCTATATCAGAAGCATCTGCTTGAAATGAGCATAATGAATGTGTAGCATTACCATCTATGGTTAAAGGAATATAATAGTGTTCATTTGTTAAGTTTGTTACATTAACAGTATCATTCATTTCATAATTAATATTCGCTACCATACTGCCAGAAGTAGCCAGACTAAAACTAACATCAAGTCCGTTATAAACGTTTACAGAAACAGGTTCCGATAAATCACCCCAATTATCTTGACTATCGCTATATTGTAACACGACATTAGCGTGGTCTAAATCGAGTTGACTTAAAGTTCCTGAAAATGTTAACCCTTGTTGTCTTTCAAGAGTTTCAATAACATTATATAAATATGGGAGTGTTTCTGATGTCACTTCGTCCTGTAGTCTGCTTCGTGGTTCGTATGTTCCTTCACTGTTTTGCAAAACATACATAGTAGTTGTTTGAGTTATGTTATTTATTTTAGCCTTAACATTGGTGTAAAGACGCATTTTTAAATAAAATTCGGCATCAAATACTTTTATGATTTCTTTACGAACTAATTTATAACCAAGTCTGGCATTAGTAAGATTGTAAGAGGAACCAGATACATCAGTATACGTTACGGAGGAACTTATGCCGGTTCTTTTTATTTCGGATTGTGGAATTATTAAATCATGACTAACACCGAATGAATCTGTATAACTAACAGTAACGCTATCTAATGTTCCCCCACTAGTAAGTGATTGTGGAACTGAACCATAACTAACAGAATATGATATATCCGGCATAGGTTGTCTCTCCTCTATTAGATGCGGCCAAGCAACAGATTTTTCAAATGCTTGTTCATTCGAAGTTTTTAAAAATGTATCGGCTGAGTCGTCATAAAATAATTCACAACCTACACTGCTTGCGTCTGTGAATATGCTTAAATCCTCTATTTTTTTTGCAGTAAATTGTAACCTGTAGTTATTGTGAGGAAAATTATACGATGCGTCTCCAAGCATTGGAATGTAAACAGATGCTTTAATTGTATCCACTCGTGTAGCATATGATGCGTCCGAGTAAAACGAATCAGGGTGAGTAACAAGATTATTGACTAAGTTTATTTTCCATATATTAATATCGTTAAGGCTTGCGTCTAGTGTTGAATTAAACGAAAGATCAAAATCAGTGGTGTTGTATGAAGCATCTACTAATTTAGTAGTATATAAATTCAACACCGCATCATTGTTGGAAACAAAAGATGTTTCGGGATATGATGTATCTTGTGTTACTTTTTTCCAAAAAACATTAAAAGTATCACTTGTACATGCACTGGCATCAATGAAAGTTGTGTTGTATGAGGCA
>JALQUR010000235.1 GCA_023260695.1 Planctomycetaceae bacterium | reverse complement strand
GGGCCAGACTGCCGCCGGGCAGCAGAGCTGGAAGATTTCGCAGGCAGCTCTCCAGCAGGGTGGCGCAGAAGTTTCAGCACTCTTCGATAAGGCCGCCAGTTCTGATGGGCTGAACGCGCCTTATGTCGGTCTTGAGGGACTTGGCCGTGCGGAATCTGATCTCGCTGCACTGATCAACCGCTCGATTGAAACTGCTCAGCTGCTGCAGCAGTCAGGGCAGCACAAGCAGGCACTGCAGGTGGTCCGCCAGGCCCAGAAGCTTGATGCCGGTAATATCGTGCTGACATCGATGGCTGCTGCTCTGGTGGATGAAGACACCCGACCTGTGGACCGGCCGGGTGCTCCGGACGTGAGCGAAGGCGATGCTCTCAGCCGCACTGAAGTTCGCAATGCGATCATTACTCAGCAGATGGTGCAGTCTGTCAATGCTGCACTTGATGAAGCTGACCGTGTTGCAGCCACTCAGCCAGAATATGCTCTGACTCTGCTCAAGGATGTTCTGGAAGCCATCCGGACTACTCGCGAAGTGGCTCCGGAAACACGGCAGGAACTGGAGCGACGGATTGTTGCGGCTTACAGCGACGTCGATTCTGCTCGTCAGACAAACGAGATCCGTCAGCGGCAGATTGCAGAATCTCGTGCGAATCTTGAAGCGCAGCGTGAACGTCTGGCGATGATCGATCAGGAAGAGCAGAAACTGCGAACGCTGATTGATCAGGTTCGAGGCCTTCTGGTCCGAGCTCGCCAGGGCGACACAAACGCTTTCGAAGATGCAGAATCAGTTGCTCGTGAAGCACTGAAGGATGAGCCGGGTAACGGCACCGCGACTGCGGCTCTGGTGATGTCAGAAGCATCCGGTCAGCTGTCCAAGGCTTATGATCTGGTCAACCTGCGAAATGACCGATTCCTGGAAACGCTGTATCAGGTTGAACTGTCACATGTTCCGTTCCCGGATGAACCACCGGTTCAGTATCCGAATCCGGACGTCTGGCGTGCTCTGAGCATCGCTCGCAAGGATCGTTACAAGTCGTTGTCACTGCGTTCGGTGAAGAAGGTCGAAGAGTGGCTCGAACGACAGCTTGATGAACCGCTCCCGCGAGCACTGGATTATCCTGGCGACGCTTCTCTCGGGGAAATCCTCACAGACATTGCTCTCGCGTACACGGCCGAAGGCCCGTACACGATGCGAATCATCCTTGATGAGTCTGATGTTGAGATCGGTGAAGATCCCGATTTCCTCGAAAACACGACTGTGTCCAACGTGGATTTTGCCGGCATCACCATGCGGAATGCTTTGGAACTCATCTTTGCCAAGGTGAAGGATGCCGAGCTTACAATCATGATCAAGAACGAGGTCATGATGGTGACCACCGTTGCGACCGCCGAATCTGAAGAGAACCTTGTGACCCGCATTTACGATGTTGCAGACCTTGTTGTGATTACTCAGGCCGGCATGGGTGGCATGGGCGGCGGTATGGGCGGCATGGGGGGTATGGGTGGCGGCATGGGCGGTATGGGCGGCGGTATGGGAGGCATGGGTGGCATGGGCGGCATGGGTGGCATGGGTGGCGGCATGGGTGGCATGGGTGGCGGCATGGGAATGTTCTCTCTGCCTGATGATCCCGGTGCCGGTGCAGCCGCCGCAGATCGCGCCGCCAAAGGTGGGATTTCCATCAAGTCATCAGCCAAAAAAAAGTAATCCAGACCGTCCCGATGGCTGAACCGCAGGCGGGTGTTGCTGCACCTGCTTGCGGAACTGAGCCTGAAGAACTGACACACACCACAAGCGGCTCCCGATCTCACCAGAGACCGGGGCCGCTTTTGCGTTTTCAGGGCCTCGCTGACCTCTGCCGACGGCCTTATCTGCCTGTTGCTTTGAGGGTTGATGAGTCAGATTCTGCAGACCGAGACCGGATCCTGTCTGCTCGCAAAGCACTGCAGATCGTGGCTGAGGGGAGTGGAGACGCTGCGTCGCGCTGGGATCGGATATTTCGAGGTTACCTGCTTTCTGATGATCAGCTGGCACTGGTGGTGCGCAGCCTGCACGAGGATCGGCAGTACGAAGCAGCTGTGCTTTGCCTTGAGTCGGCCATCAGGGCTGGACGGGCAGCACCGTGGCTTTATGACGTCCTGGCGCTGCAGATGAAGCTCGCAGAGCGTTCCCCCGCAGAGATTGCTCGCGTCCTCAAATCCAGACTGGATTTTGGCATTTCTGACATACCGCAGCTGTTGTTGACTGCTGCGATGTTGTCTCGATTTGAGGCCTGGGAGCCAGCTCTCGACACACTTCGTGATATTGAGCAGTTAAGCCCCACGGCTTCTGCAGAGTTGTGGTTATTGGCGCGAAGCATCGCGGACAAGTCCGGAGATCCCGAGGCACTAGTCTGGTCGCGATGCGGAATACTCAGGTACATCTGGGACCCCGGATACGAGCGGGAGCATGCCGAGGCGAAGCGAGCTGTACGAGAACTGGCAGCTCGGCTGCAGAACAGCGGTGACGAGGATGCGGCCGGAATGATCCTGAGCCGACTGGAAGCTGCATCACGGATTGACCTGCAGATTACGTTACGCTGGGCCGGGGCAGCGGATCTTGACTTGATTGTTCGCGACCCATCCGGGCAGGAATGCAGTTATCGCCGCCGGACAACGCCGACGCTTGGACGTCTGGTTCGGGAGACCGGCATTGCCAGGCCGGCGAATGGTGCCAGGGAAGAAGTATTCATCCAGCCGGAAGCTCTGACAGGTGATTATGAGATTGCCGTTCGATTTGCACTTGGGGAGGTACCTTCTGGAACGGCAATTCTGAGCATTACGCAGGATGCGGGCACCGCACAGGAACGGACGGAAACACGCAGTATTCGGCTCGGACAGGATGATGTTCTGCTGAAAACCCAGGTCAGGAGCGGTCGAGCTCAGCCGCAGGGGGCGAGGCAAACGGATCCTCAGCCCTGAAAAGAGCAAGGTATTCGGCGATATCTGCCGGAAAACATGGCTTATGGTTCGGGATTCAGCGGGAGTTTTTGAACTGGGAGCAAATCGGCTCGATTCTGCTGCAGATCATATTGACCTGTTTTGGCGATCGTCATACGGTCCGGTCATGACAGCGGTAATGACCCTGCGGGGAGGTTACTGCAATGTCGTCCAATCGCCCCCGGAAGCAGCTTGAGTCCTCCGCCCCCCCTGGGATTCGCTGCTTCCGGGTTTTTTTTTGCCAGAATCCGCAGTGGATTTCCCAATCCTGCAGAGATTGTGGTGTTGCTGATTGCCAGAGACCTTCGCTGTAGAGCAAAATAAACTGCGGCGACAGGGAAGGCTGCGTTTCGGAGGCCGTGTTTCAGAGGCTGTGTTTCTCTGTTTCGTGTCGGTCCGCAGTTGTCGCCCTTAAGGCCTTTCATTTCTGCGATTCAGGAGAGTGGTTGAATGCTCAGAACGCGATTATCTCTGTTCTTTGTCTGTTGTTTTTGTTTCGCTCCCTCCTGTTTTGCGCAGCAGTTCACTGATCTCCTCAAGGACCAGCAGCTTTCCCAGTGGATGCTTCCTGGCGGAGAGGATGTCAGTCAGGGCTGGGAGTTCGCAGACGATGGCACGCTGCACCTGAATGGTCGTGGTGGCAACATTGTGACACGCGACGAATACGGAGATTTCGAACTTTGGTTTGAGTATCGCATCTCCCCGAAGGGAAACAGCGGAATCAAGTATCGCGTGCAGAAGTTCGGTAACTCGTGGCTGGGTTGCGAATACCAGATTCAGGATGATTCTGCGTTTCCGCAGATGGCCACGAAGCACTACACCGCTTCAATCTATGACCTGATCGACGTGTCTTCGCAGGTACTGGAGCGAAACTACGGAGAACCCGACGGGTTCAGCGTGGGGCATATCATCGTGCAGGATCATCGTATTCGGCACTGGATGAACGGCAATCTGATCATTGACGAGCGTGACGATTCGGAGCGATTTGCAGCGGCCATTCAGAACAGCAAGTTTCGCAATGTTGAGGGCTTTGGAGTGAATCAGAGTGGGCGAA
>JALQUR010000232.1 GCA_023260695.1 Planctomycetaceae bacterium | reverse complement strand
GTCTGACTCTTCACCACCCAGTCGGAAAGATGCCGACCATAGAACTCAGCAACGAATTTTTCGAACACGTCGAACAGGCGAAATTTCCTCCGATCAATTCGCAACGACCAACGCGTACCTTCAGATTCTGTGGGCATCAGTCGTTGTAACAACATGCTGCAGATCTGCAGCATGAGCTGATAATCCCCGTCATGCCGACGATCCAGTTCCCGGCTCACGATTTCCACGGTCGGTAAGATCAACTCGATCGGCTCCAGCTCACGCACCAGACGCAACAACCTGCCCCGAAGTCCATCGCTCTGTTTTTTCTGCGAACCAAAATCACCCGTCGCGGCCAGTCGGTTCATCGTGCTGCGAATAATCTGATTCCTGGCGACATTCGTACTGAACTCAGCAAAGTGGCAGACGGCACGGCCGTTCTGGAATGTTCGTTTCCGCAGGCTTGCAGCAAAATCAATTCGTCCGCGAATCCCGGCAAGAGTATCGCAGCTGGCTCGATAATCTCCGCCCAGTCCAATTCGCAGCTGCCGTCGCACTAACTGCATCAGAACCTCCGCCAGCAGCCAGTCCAGGGATGGAGCCTGCTCCACCTCCGACTGCCAACGATCACGCAATTCCGGCAGCTTCCATGCGTACAGCAACATGTACCACAGGTTCCGGATCGGAATACCGGTTTCCGTCATGGCCGCTGCGGCCTGCTGCTCGTGCCCTTCATAGTCAGCAAGATCAACCACACTCATGGCGCCAACAGATCCTGCTCGGCGTCCTTCACCTGTTGCGGCTGATCAAACCAGTACTCCCGCAGAAGTGGCAGGATCTCCGTGTGCACGATGTCGTCGTACCATGCCGTGTCTCGCGAAGAAAAGTCATCTCCGGCCGGACAGAAAAAACTGTGGCCGATCTGGTAATTGGGACCAAGGAGTGGATCCTGAGCAATTCGATCGTTCAACACCGTCATCCGAGCAATGATTCGCTCGATCAGCTGCGAATCCATCCCCCTGCTGTCCAGCCACTGGCGAAATGTCGCACTGCTGTACTGCGGCGGAAGTGTCAGGAACGCAAAACGACGACGCAACGCATAATCCACCAGCGCCAACGAGCGATCAGCCACATTCATCAGCCCCAGCAAATACACATTGGGAGGAACCCAGAACTCAGGCTCCTGCGGCCTGTGGTATGCCAGTGGCACGGCAAAATTCACGTTCCTTTTGTCGGCTTCGATGAGCATCAGTAACTCACCAAAAATCTGGCTCAGATTGCCGCGATTAATTTCATCGATAATGAAGACATAACGCTGCTCCGGGTCCTTGCGAGCTTTCTCGCAGAACTTGAAGAACACTCCATCCTGTAAGTGAAATACCGCAGGCTTTTCCGGGTCAGGTCGATAACCACGTACAAAGTCCTCATACGAGTAGTTCTGATGAAACTGAATCATCTGCACTCGATCACGGGCTTTCTCCTGCATGAACGCGTAGGCCAGTCGTTGAGCCAGAAACGTCTTGCCGACACCCGGCGCCCCTTGCAACACCAGATTCCTGCGTGCCTGCAGTCGGTCCAGGGCACGCTGGATTTCTGCCGGCTGAAGAAACACGCCTTCCGCAATGATGTTGTCGACTCCGTATGGAACGGCAACGGAGTCCTGATCGGTAATCTCGCCCGCTTCAGTCCACCATCGACTGCAGAACCACTCGTAATCCTGCGGTTGATTGTGCCAGATAAACCGGACCAGCAGTTCTGAATACTCCCGATGTTTCTCACCAGGATCCAACGGTAGTCGCCAGACCGTGCGACGATATGTGAAGAAGTACCAGTCCTTCGACTGAAAATCTTTATCCCAGTCGACCTCAAGAGTGCGTCCGTCGCCGCGGTTGGCTACCACAGTGCCGGCCGCCTTGATTGTCAGCCGTGAAACAGTGCGGCCACCGGCATCAAAAGGCAGATCCAGTTTCTTGGTGGTGGCCACTTTGATCGCGATACGATCGCCGACATTCACGGAACGAACATCGTCCAGATACTTATCCTGATAGCCATTCTGCCAGATCCCTTCGGCCAGAAATCTGGCGGTTTGATCCTGAGGATCACTGTCTTCCCAGTACGCCCCCATGAGCCAGTAGTTCAGCCCATCAGAATCAATCTCAGCAACTTCATCGACGGCAGCCTGTTCCTTCTTGTATTGCGTGGCCTGCCACGCCGCCAAAGAAATCTGAGCCGGAGATTGTCCCCGGTCTGCCACAGTTTGCACGATCTGCCTGTAGAACGCCGCATTCAACCCGCCTGGAGGCAGTTTGACCTGCAGATACGCGCGATTCAACGCGTCCAGACCAACAAACACATCCGGGCGAATCCAGAACAATCCCATGGTCAGATTGGTGGCAACACCCCAGATCTGGCAGGCATCATCAAAAGTCTGCAGGAACTCCGCATTGCTCCAGGGATCATCCAACAGGGCAAGACGGAAGACCTGCCAGAGCTTCGCAACATCACCTGGACCACGTCGAAAATGATAGGCAAAAAACCACGAACGCTGATTATTGACGACAGGCACGCCATCAAAGTCCGTTGGGAGCGGCAGCTGCGCCCCAAGTCGCTCTCTCAATGCCGTCAGGATTGCAATCCGCTGCTCGTCGCGGATCTGGCGATTAAACGCACCGAAGAACGTGAACGGGTCGATTTCCTGCATCAGAAACGGATTGCCATCAGCATCGCGATCATTGAGTGGAGTGACCTTGTAGCCATCAGCCCGCAACTGTTCCAGAAGGCTGATGAGTTCTGACTGACGGTCCTCCCACTCAGCCAGGCGTACAGCAAGCTCACGATAAAGCGGAATCCAACTGAACGATTCAGACATTGACGGCACTCACACACGACACAGAAGCAGACAGCATGGTGTGGTAGTCTACCCGTCCCCTCTGAAGAATTGCAGCCACCCCCAGAACAGGATTCAAAACGATCTACAACACGGACAATTCAGCATCCTCCACGAAAGCAATTCACTCAGCGA
>JALQUR010000207.1 GCA_023260695.1 Planctomycetaceae bacterium | reverse complement strand
GAGTGCAAATGCAGAATGCACCTGCTCCTGCATCGCTGCGTTTGCCGTTGCAGCGTGTCGGTGATCCGGCTGGCGGGCAGTGGATTGAGTCAATTCCGGGGCGCGGGCTGGAGATCAGTTATCAGCTTGATTACGGGGTGGATTCTGTTGTCCCGCCGCAGTCGCTGGTTGTTGAAATTACTCCGGAAGTTTTCCTGCGTGAGATTGCGGCCGCTCGAACCTTTGTTCTGGAAACGGAAGTTGAGGCATTGCAGCGGGCGGGGTTTGGTCGACATCTGACCGGGGCTGATCTGTTGGTCTTCGCTGCGGACGGCAGTGTGATCGATAACCAGCTGAGGTGGCCGGATGAGCCGGTGCGGCACAAGATTCTGGATTGTCTGGGCGACATGTTCCTGTGTGGCCAGCGTCTGGAGGGGCGAATCGTTGCCTGTCGCAGCGGTCATCGCCTGAATCAGTTGCTGGCGAATGTTGTGCGGTCGGATGCGATGGGTGTGACGAGTGCAGAGAGTTGTGCTGGGGAGCTGCTTCGGGCTGCATGATGCGGGCCGAGGAAGGGGATTTGATCAGGAAGATCAAAATGGACAATGTAATCTCGCCGCTTTCACAGGTTGATCCTGCTGCCCGACTGGGACGTGGGGTGAGGATCGGGCCTTTTTGCGTGGTCGGTCCCGAAGTTCAGATCGGAGACGGCACTGAGCTCATCAGCCACGTGTCGCTCGTGGGGCGCACTGTCGTTGGGAAGTTCAATACGTTCTGGCCAAACTGTGTGATCGGCGGAGATCCCCAGGATGTGAGCTGGAATATGTCGAACACGGCCGTGGAGATTGGCGACCGAAACACGTTTCGGGAAGGGGTGACAGTCAACCGCGGGGCGGAGAAGGAAGACGGTGTCACCCGTATCGGCAACAGCAATCTGTTCATGGCGAACAGTCATGTGGCGCATAACTGCCGTATTTACAACAATGTGATTCTGGTGAACGGTGTGCTGCTGGGCGGTCATGTTCATGTTCATGACAACGCGATTGTCAGCGGAAATTCTGTGGTGCATCATTTTTCCACGCTGGGGCGGCTCAGTTTCGTCAGCGGGGGATGTCGTGTGCCGCGTGACGTCCCGCCTTTTATGCTGGCGGCCGGCAGTGACAATCCGAAGATGAAGACAATTAATATTGTGGGCATGCGTCGGGCGGGGATTTCGGAAGAGTCGATTACTGCCGTGAAGGAAGCTTTCCGGATGCTGTTTCGGAAGAATCGTTCCCTGGAGGAAGTGCGTGAACACTTTGCCGACCTGCTGGGAGACAATTTTCCGGCAGAGCTGACAGAGCTGCTGGAGTCCGTTGAACTACAGCGAAGCGGAAAGATGGGACGTGCGCGGGAAGCATTTCGAAATGCCCCGCAGCAGCAGTGTGAAGATCAGAAGGGACGCAGAGCGGCATGAGTCGAAGTCGGATCGCGGTTGTAGGGGTTGGCGCTCTGGGACAGCATCACGCTCGAATTCTTGCTGGAATGCAGGATGTTGAGCTGGTCGGGGTAGTGGAATCTCGCGAGGAGCGCGGGCGAGAGATCGCTCAGAAATACCAGACACAATGGTTCGCGAAGCCTGAAGATGTTGCGAGACTTGTTGACGGAGTCGTGATTGCGGTCCCGACAGTGTTTCATGAGGAGGCTGCCGGCTGCTTTCTCGACGCCGGGCTGGGAGTGCTGGTGGAGAAACCACTGGCCGCAGATCTGAAGACAGCTCGCCAGTTGCAGGAGCGAGCAGATGCCGGGCGAGCGATGCTCCAGGTCGGGCATGTAGAGCGTTTCAATCCGGCGTTTGAAGAGCTGCAGGAACGGGTGGGGCGACCGCTGTATATCCGCTGTCAGCGGGTCAGTCCGTATACATTCCGTTCCACCGACATCGGGGTGATCCACGACCTGATGATTCATGATATTGAACTGGCGCAGTCTCTGGCCGGATCTGCTGTGGAAACCGTAGATTCCTTCGGGGCAGTGACCATTGGTCCGCACGAGGACTTTGCGGTAGCGCGGCTGCGATTCGCCAATGGCGTGATTGCTGATCTGACGGCTGGCAGGATGTGTCCGCAGGCGGAACGATCGATACAGGTCTGGAATGATCGCGGATTTGTTTCTGCGGATCTGCAGACGCGAAAGGTGACTGTGTGGCAGCCATGTGATGCGATTGCTGCGCGTCCTGAAATGGTACACGACGTTGTGACGGCAACCGTCGATCCGCTCACACTGAAGGACGAAGTGTTCGCCAAATGGCTGAAGCACGAAGAGATCCAGGCGTCCGACGCAGATGCGCTCACAGCTGAGCTGCGTGATTTCGTGGCAGCGGTGCGGGGTGGGCAGCCGCGGGTGAGCGGTGCCGATGCGGTGCGAGCGATGGCTGTGGCAGAGCGCGTTCGCGGCGGGATGCAGGGCTGGTCGTGGCAGAGTGGCAGCCCGTTCGGGGCCGAGCGGCGGGCCGCCTGAGAGTGTGCTGAGGTCTGATCGGTTCGTAGTTTTCCGCTTTGGTGTGCGAAGGGGGGCGGATTCTGCGATACTGCCGGCCGATTGTGCCGTGATCTGAACCTGATCGGAGTCCGGTAGCTGCCGAGGCGCTGCCAGGGCGCGATGTCCGAGGGCAGATCTGGTGCCTGATCAGACTCCACCGTTCCTCTCCGGAATGAAGCTCAGATATGGCCAGTGCAGACAAAGCCAGTGCAGACAAAGCCAGTGGCCGTGGTGCAGTTTCATCAGGCCTGCCAGTTGATGTTCTGCAACTGATGCAGAGCGGCAGTCTGGAGCTGATTGCGCAGCAGCTGGTGGAGGGGGTGATGATGGGTCATCACCGCAGCCCATTCAAAGGCTCCAGCGTGGAGTTTGTGGAGCATCGTGAATATCACCGCGGCGACGAGTTGCGGCATATTGACTGGCGGGCATTCGGGAAGACGGGCCGTTATTACGTGAAGGAATTTGAGGACGAGACCAGTCTGAATGCGCGGCTGATTGTGGATGCCAGCGGGAGTATGGGTTATGCGGGCCGGGGCGTCAGCAAGTTTCGTTATGCCAGCGTGTTTGCTGCGGCGCTGACGTGGCTGCTGCTGGTTCAGCGCGATTCCGTCGGGATGACTCTGGTGGATACGAAGATTCGCGCGGAGGTGCGTCCGACCAGTAACAGACAGTCCTTCGCCGAGTTTACTCAGCTGCTGCAGAAGACGGCACCGGGGGGTGAAACATCGCTGGCGGATGTGCTCCAGCCGCTGCTCCCGACGCTGGGCCGTCGCGGTCTCGTGATTCTGCTCAGCGACTGTTTTGACGATGTTGGGCGGCTTTGTGAAGTGCTCCAGCGGTATCGTCATGCGAATCATGAGATGGTGTTGTTTCGGATCGCTGCGGATGAGGAAGAGACGTTTCCCTTTGATCGTCCGACGCAGTTTGTGAGTCTGGAGCAGAGTGGTCTGCGGCAGCGGACAGATCCTTTGCGGCTTCGCGCTGAATACCTGCGGCAGTACCACGAATTTGCTCAGTGTTTGTCTGAGGAGTGCGGTCGGCTGGGGATCAGCTATACTCGTCTGCTGACAAGTACCCCGCTGCAGCAGGCGCTGGGTGAATGGCTGTCGGAGCGGATGGCTACGGGAGTTGCAGGTCGCAATGTGGTGAGCAGGAATCCGCAGCGATAGTGCCCGATGAGTCACTCTGTTCGAATGCTGCGAGTGGAAGCGGGCGCGGGTGGCTGAACGGGTAATCGAGTGCGGGTGGATTCTGCGGGAAGTCCGCAAAGTTGAGTCATGGGACTGGGGGGATCGACATGAACTGGGGACGGTTGGGGCTGGTCTGCGTATTCAGCCTGGTGTGTTTCGGCGCTGCGGATCGTAATCTGGCTGCAGCAGATCGTCCGAATATTCTCTGGATCAGCTGTGAGGACATCAGTTCGCACCTTGGGTGTTACGGTGATCCGCTGGCGACGACTCCAAATCTGGATCGCCTGGCTGCTGAAGGGACGATGTATACGCATGCATTCACCTGCCACGGTGTCTGTGCTCCCAGCCGCACCGGAATTATTACAGGGATGTACCCGATTTCCCTGGGTGCGAATCACATGCGTTCGAAGGCAGAGTTGCCGGAGCAGATTCGTCTGTTTCCGGCATTGCTGCGGGAAGCAGGCTATTACTGTTCCAACAACAGCAAGACGGACTACAACCTGGTCTGGAAGCAGCAGGAAGTCTGGGATGAAACGTCCGGGAAAGCTCATTACCGCAATCGAGCCGATGGTCAGCCGTTTTTTGCGGTGTTCAATCTGACGATGACTCACGAGAGCAAGGTCTGGCCTTCCGGCTGGGCCGGCGTGGTGAAGGATCTGCCGGAAGCGGAGCGACATTCGGCGGAGGGAATTGAGGTTCCTCCGATCTATCCGGACACGCAGGTAGTTCGCGAGGATTTCGCGCGTCTGGCCGATCTGATTACGGTGATGGACCGTCGAGTGGGACAGATTCTTGAGGAACTGGATCAGAGCGGACTGGCGGATGACACGATCGTGATCTTCTGGTCGGATCATGGCAATGGTCTGCCACGTGCAAAGCGCTGGACCTACGACAGTGGGACTCGCGTGCCGATGATTGTCCGGGTTCCGCAGAAGTATCAGGACCTTGCCGGAACGAAGGCTGCCGGCAGTCGTGATGAGCGAATGATCAACCTGATTGATCTGGGACCGACGGTCCTGCATCTGGCTGGCGTGGCGGTCCCGGAGAATATGCATGGGCGTCCGTTTCTGGGGCCTGAGCAGCATGCTGGGCATCTGATTTACGGAGCGAGAGATCGCCTTGACGAGCGGCACGATCTGGTGCGGATGGTTCGCAATCGACGGTATCGTTACGTGCGGAACCTGATGCCCTGGTACCCTGCTCTGCAGCACGTGTCGTATTCGGAACGCAATGAAACTCGGCAGGAGATGCGCAGGCTTTATGCGGAAGGGAATCTGCGTAAGACATCGGCGCAGTGGCTGGAACGTCGGCGGCCGGAAGAGCTTTACGACCTGGAGGCGGATCCCTGGGAGACGCGAAATCTGGTCGACGATCCGCAGCTGCAGTCGGTGCTGGCGGAACTGCGTACAGCGTGCGATGAATGGCAGCTGCAGATCGGCGATGCTCAGGTTCTGCCTGAACCGATGCTGGACAGTCAGGGTCGGCAGCACGGTACCCGAGCTCAGATTTTTGCCGGGGCTGCGGGGCGTGATCGGCTGCGGCGAGTCCTGCAGGCTGCTCAGACGAGCACAACAGCGGACGGGGCAACGCTGCAGCGAGTTTCTGGCGATGAAGCGGATGCGGCAATTCGCTGGTGGAATGCCGAAGCGATTTCCCGGGCGGTGAGTGGTCGTGAGCGAATGGCGGATCTGGAGGTGTTCCTGCAGGATGCCGATGTGATGGTGCGGATCAGCGGTGTCAGCGGGTTGGCTCGTGCGGGAGCTCACAAGCGGGCAGCTGAGGGATTTCTGAGGGAGCTGAAACAGGCGGAGGGCGATGAAATTCTGCGGCACTGGATCATGCGGGAACTGGACGAAGCCCCGCTGGAAGTGCTGCAGATTTGTCTGCCGGAACTCACGGCGGACGGTGAGACGGACTATTTTCGCCGACTGTTCGAGCATGCTCAGAGTCGTCTGTAGGTGCAGAAGGCCGGGTTTTCAGCAGCTCGAGTGTGGAACAAGGACTTTCCGCGTTGGTTCAGAGAGAACTCCGGGGAAGTTGATTGCCGGCTGGATCTGGTGAATTTGTGTCATCGCTGAGCGTTATGGGAGGCCGTGGGAGGTCTGTTTCCGTAGTGAGATTCTGTGGGAATCAGAGTTCTCGCCTGCAGGACGGCAGAGCTCCTGGTTGCGTAAGCAGTCTGCCCTCCTATAATTCGGCGGTCTGTCAATTCCTGATTCGGAGACAATTCAGACAGGTCCAGCCAGTGGTTCTCGGCGGAAGATGCGGACGTCAGAATCCGTGGCATTCACTGCTGGCTGCTGGTGGCTGAAGAAGATTGAGTCGAAGCGATTCGAAGGTGAGCACTGTTCACGGTAACTCTGGAGAAGTTCGCTGATGTTGATGTGGTTTCGCAATGTCTGGATGTCGGTAGTGACTGTGCTGGAGGGGATGTATGTCACTCTCCGCACGATGCTCAGCACTTATCGTCGCAGGACTTACACAGAGATTTTCGAGTACCCGGAAGTACCGGTGAAGGTGAAGCCTCGCTATCGAGGTTTTCACCGCTTTGATCTGACGACCTGCATCGGGTGTGAAAAGTGTGCGGTTGCCTGTCCGGTTGACTGTATTTACATCGACAAGGAAAAGAGCCCTGTCGGCAAAGGCTTTCGGCTCAACGGATTCACCATTGACTATACCAAGTGCATGTTCTGTGCATTGTGTGTGGAGCCGTGTCCGGTCGACTGTATTTTCATGGGTTCGAACTATGACCTGAGCGGGTACAGTCGGGATGGGTGTATTGTGGACTACGCAAAACTTCCGCTGCAGATTGCGTGGGGGAAGGCCAGCCTGAATCCGGCTGTGGTTTCGGAGTCCAAGGTGCTGCATCAGCCGGTGTGGGTGAAAGGTGAGCCAAGTCCGTTTGAATTTGCCGAGTCCTGATCAGGTTCCCGTTCAGGGGGTTCCGCAACGAATCGGCCTTCTGCTCTGCAAATTTTGGGGCTGCAAATTCTGGGGCTGTAAGTTGTGAGGGCTGTGGGGGCTGGAGCTGTTGTCGGTCGTTGAGTTTTCGGATGTTGGCGACGGAGTGATCAGCAGCAGCGAAGGTGCGGAAGAAAAGAGGGGAGACGCGAAACATGGCAAAGTTGCAGGAGAATCCGGTTCTGTCTGTGCAGGATGTCAATCGTCGTCTGCCTCTTGTGCGTTGTATTGTTCGTGATGCGATGGAACTGCATCAGGACATGTCGCAGCGGCGTGAACGGCTGCGGGATCTGCGGGAGCGTTATCCTGTGCGAAATCAGGAGGACGCGGAATCCGTGTATGAGCAGGAAGTGCGGCAGATGGAAGCCGAGTTAACTGCGGACGACGAACGAATGGGTGAATTTGAAGCGGAACTGCAGCAGCTTGGTGCTCGGCTTTCGGATCGGTCGCATGGATTTGTGGATTTCCGGGGGCAGCTCGACGGAACAGATGTGTGGTTCTGCTGGGGGCCTCAGGACCCTGAACTTGGGTTCTGGCATGCGGGTGAGTGTTCAGAAGCGCGTCGTCGACCGCTCCTGCAAGGTACGAGCTCCGTTGGTTCCTCCGAGTTTGGTCAGAGTTGCTGACGACGGACAACGGGAATCATCGGTGTGTTGAACACATGCAGGTGTATTGCAGCTCATGACAGTGTAATCGATCGGAACGAGAAGATTCGGTAAAAGGGGAGCGATCTGCGATGACAGATCTGATTGGCCATTTCCTGCTTTTTGGTGCTCTGGCGACAGCGTTTCTGATGCTGCCTCTGACACTTGGTCGCCTGCTGCGTCCGAAGTTGCCGACACCGGAAAAGGACGCAATTTACGAGTGTGGTGAGCCGGCAATTGGTTCGAGTTACATTCAGTTCGATGTGCGTTTCTATGTGGTCGCATTGCTCTTTATTGTCTTTGACGTGGAAGTGGCATTCTTCTTTCCGTGGGCCAGTGTTTACGGAAGTGTGATGCATCTGGCCGACGCGAGACTGGATGGCGTCGCCCGCGAAACGCTCAGCGGCCGTCTGCTCAGCCAGGATTCGGGGCTCATTTCATCCGGGGCTGTGATCAGTCCTGAGACGGCTCTGCAGCTGGGCTGGATTGGTCTGGCTGACATTCTGGTGTTCTTCTGCGTCCTGCTGGTGGGATTCGCCTACGTCTGGAAGCGTGGTGATCTGGACTGGATTCGCGCCCTCGCAAAGACCAGTCAGCAGGCTGCGGATCAGACTGTTCGCAAGGTCGGGGAAGTTGCCTGAGGCGTTCTGCTCAGAAGGTGTTCACTTGCAAATTGCGCCGTTGAACAGACGGCGAGGAATTCCGGGATCAGGGATCTGAGATGAGTAATGGCATGACGATTGAGCAGGTGCATGCACTGTTGCTGGAACAGTTCGGTGCGGATGCTGTTGGGGAACAGGTGCATCAGGCCACGGATCCGTGGATTCAGGTTGCCGCAGACCGCCTGCTTGAGGTGGGACAGTTTCTGCATGACGACGAGCGGCTGGCCTACGATCATCTGAATGATCTGTGTGGCGCAGACTACTTTGAGCCGGACGAGAAAAAGGCTGCCAAATTCGGGCATGAGCCACATGTGGAAGTTGTCTATCACCTCACCAGCATGACACACCGCGTACTGCTGAAGCTCAAGGTTGTAGTGCCCCGCTGGAAGGACGATCAGCAGGGGCAGCTTCCAGAAGTTCCGTCAGTAAGCGGAATCTGGGGAATTGCCAACTGGCACGAGCGTGAAGCGTATGATCTGGTGGGGATCATGTTTACCGGGCATCCGAATCTGCGTCGGATTCTCTGCCCGGAAGACTGGACCGGACATGCACTGCGGAAGGATTATGAATTTCCGCTGGAGTATCACGGTGTGAGAGGACGCTGAACTGGCGTCGCCACTGATCGTGGCACTGCCGGGGCCACGGCGCGACGGCAGTTAAACATTGCAGTTAAACATTGCAGTTAAACGCGGCAGTTAAACGCGGCAGTTAAACGCGGCAGTTAAACACGGCAGTTAAACACAATAGTTAAGACGGTCTGGTCAGTTGGGGACAGCTTCGGCTGACAGTCGGACCAGGACATTGCTGAGACTGGCAATGCCAGAACAGACCTGGCTGGAACATGCGGCCGAAAGAATCAGGTGAATCATGAGTCTGGTGGTAGAAGATCCGCGGATCATTGAGTTTGACGTTCAGACGGACGAGATGCTGGTCAACATGGGCCCGCAGCACCCGAGTACTCATGGCGTACTGCGTCTGCTCCTGCGAACCGACGGTGAGATTGTGCACGAATGCACTCCGCACATCGGCTATCTGCATCGGTGTGCCGAGAAGATCGGCGAGAATCTCAGCCCACCTCAATACATCCCCTACACGGACCGGATGGATTATCTGGCCGCGATGAACATGAATCTGGGGTTCTCTCTGGCCATCGAAAAGATGATCGGCATGGAACTGCCGGAGCGAGCTGTGCACCTGCGTGTGCTCATTGCAGAGCTTGGCCGCATCGCCAGTCACCTGGTCGGCATGGGAGCATACGGCCTGGACCTGGGCACATTCAGCCCGTTTCTTTATGCCTTCCGCGAACGTGAGATCATTCTGGATCTGTTTGAGGAAGTCTGTGGGGCGCGGCTCACCTGCAGCTATCTGACGGTTGGCGGAGCGACACATGATCTGCCCGAAGAGATCGAGATTCCGGATGGCCTGGCGGCTCTGACGGATCGCAAACCCGGAGAGCGGTATCCGTTCCTCGAGGTGCTGGAGATGTTCCTGCAGTGGCTCGAACCAAAGATCGTGGAATACCACACACTGCTCACTCGCAACGCGATCTTTATCAAGCGAACTGCGGGCATTGGAATTCTCACACCGGAGCGTGCGATCAGTTATGGCTGCACTGGCCCGGTCCTGCGTGGCAGTGGAGTTGATTTTGACCTGCGTCGGGATGGTGAGCCGATCTACACGTCGATGTATGCTGGTTACGACTTTGATATCCCGGTCGCTTCCTTCAAAGAGGCACCGCGCGAAGCTGAACTGGGTGACTGCTGGAATCGCTTCTATGTCCGAATGATGGAAGTGGTTCAGGCAATTCGGCTCATTCGTCAGGCGATTCCGAAGTACCAGGCGTCTGAGGGCAGCCACCGGGTGGCCTTCAAGATGAATTCCAAATTGCCGAAGGACGAGGTCTATCTGGAAACCGAATGTCCTCGCGGGCAGATGGGCTTCTACGTCGTTGGAAATGGCGAAGCGGCGCCGCTGCGACTGCGGGCAAAGAGCAGCTGCTTCTGTAATCTGTCAATTACCGACCACATCTGTAATGGCGTTCCGCTGGCGGACATCCCGGCAGTCGTGGGATCTCTGGATGTTGTGATGGGTGAGATCGATCGCTGAGGTTCTGATCGTTGAGTAAGGCTCTGGCCGTCGAGCACGGCTCTGGCCGTCGGCGGCAGGTCCGGCATTAACGCGAAAACACGGGGCTGATGCCCTGTTCAGTCTTTTGAGAGATACGTGACATGTCAGTGCAGGCAATTGCCGGAGTCAGTCCAACCGAAGAAGCTCGCATCATGACGGAGTTTCCGTCGGTCGCTGCGAATGGTCTGGGACGTCTGATCGGGCAGCTGATGACGAGTATTCCGATCCGCATCTGGGGTATTCCGCTCTCGTATCTCATTTTTGGTCTGCCGCTGGCGCCGCTCGGCCTGCTGCTGTTCTTCCTGCGGCTCACCGGGTCCCGTTACATTGTGACCAATCGCAACGTGCAGATCTGGGGCGGAATGGGTTCAACAAAGACGGGATCTGCCGATCTGCTCCAGGTGGAATCCGTGGAACTGGAAGAATTGTCCGGGCAGGGGTTCTTCCGTGCCGCAGATATACGGCTCAAGGGTGCAAACGGACAGACGCTGCTTCTGTTGCCTGGCGTGGCGGATGCTGGTGCCTTCAGGAATATGATTCTGCGTGCCGTGGAGACTCGCCGCCTTGTTGCTGCATCTCTCCAGACGATCAACAGCCGCCGTTGACAGGAATCGTGGCATCGGGATCAGCTTCCTGGTTCACGCACAGACACGGTTCTGATTGCGAGCGGCCGGATGGACTTTCGCGGTGGTGGCTGCAGGTGTTCCTTGTTGTCTGCCGGCAGAGCTTCAGGCAGGGGCGGCCGTCCAGATGGTGCTCCGGACCGGTGCTCCGGACCGGTACTCCGGGCTGCAGTTGTCGGGGTGCCTGCGGTGAGAGTTTTTCCCGGGTCAGGGGTGAGGCATTCGGCCCCGTTGCAGGATGAGAAAACCAGTTGTGCTGACAGCTGAACAGATCCTGCGGTTTCTTCTTCCGGCCCTGCTGATGACTGTGGCTCCGGGCCCCGATATTCTGGCGACGGTATCTCTGGGGATCAGTCGCGGTCGCGTGGTGGCTGTCAGTTTTGGGCTCGGCTGTGCCAGCGGCTGTCTGTTTCATACGGGGCTCGCGGCTGCGGGGGTATCGCAGTTTCTGCAGGTCTTTCCCGCTGCGAAATGGGGGCTTCAGGCAGCTGGGGCGTGCTATCTGATCTGGCTTGCTCAGGGGATTCTGCGGCCGCGTCGAGCGACCGGATCGAATGCGGGCGTGGAAACCGCTGGCGATGCGGCGTTGGCAGAGCGGCAGCGGAACTATTTCCTGCGTGGATTGATTGCCAACCTGATCAACCCCAAGGTTGCACTTTTTTTTCTGGCGTTCCTGCCGCAGTTTCTGGTTCCGGCGGCCACTTCCCCTGCTCTGCAGTTGCTTGGCCTGGGCCTGATTTTCACGGCGATTGCGGTCGTTGTGTTTTCTGTTGTGGGGCTGTTTGCTGGTGAGGTGGGCCAGCTGCTGGAAGCCCGTCCCGGGCTGAGTCCCGTGCTGGATCGGATTTGTGCTCTGGTATTTGTTTACCTCGCGGTAAGAATGCTTCTGGTTTGACAGAACGGACCGATGCCGCGTACGGCGGTGTGTCGATTACAGGCCGGGAATGCTCAGCCGGCCAATCCGGGAAATTGAGTAAGGGAGCTGATCATGGCGGAAACCGCAGAACTTGATGCAATGCATCACGTGGCAATTGAAGTGAAGAACATTGGCGAGAGTGTGCAGTGGTACTGCCAGAAGTTTCGTTGTGAGATTGCTTACCAGGATGAGACGTGGGCATTTCTGAAATTTGCCAATCTGCACCTGGCTCTGGTGCTTCCTGGGCATCATCCACCGCACATTGCATTTTCTTCTCAGTCTGCAATCGGGCATCCTGGGCTCAAGCCTCACCGCGACGGCACTCGTTCGGTGTACATCAGCGACAATGCCGGGAATTCGGTGGAGCTGATGGATCCGACCAGTCTGTAAGCAGGCTGGCAGTCTGCATTGGCATTGTACAGAATTCAGCAGGCTGCCTGGGCTTTGGTCTGCCGCTGGCAGCTTTGGTCGGTCAGCACAGATTGATGGCGATGTTCGCAGTCTGGTCCCGGAGCAGATCTTCACCTGTGCGGTTTATTTCAGCAATTCTCCCGCCACTTCGGCCTCTGGCAGTGGTTTGGTGCTGGTAGGGTCAGTGAGGAACAGTTGGGGAGCGGTTTGTGGGACGGGCAGCAGCTGCGGCAGGCAGGCGGCCCGAGTCAGAATCCGTTGCGGGGCGACGATAAATCGAAATGGAAAGGATGGCATGAGTATGAGTCGGATCTGGATTCCAGGCAGGATGAATCGTCGAGAGAGTCTGCGGACCGGGGTGTTCGGAGCAGCCCTCTGGACGACACCAGGGTTGTTTGCCGAGCAGCTGGCAACACCGGCAACGACAGAGGGGCCCTTCTATCCGGACAAGCTGCCGCTGGACACCGACAATGATCTGCTCATTCTGAACGATGCGGTGACTCCTGCAGTGGGAGAGATCACATGGTTGAGTGGCAGGGTAATGAATACTTCTGGTGAGCCACTGCGGAATGCGTTTGTTGAGATCTGGCAGGTGGATACTCAGGGTTCCTACCTGCATTCGAAAGGACGCAGTGAGCGTGGACCGGATGTGAATTTTCAGGGTTACGGTCGCTTCCTGACCGACTCCCGTGGCGAATACGTTTTCCGTACAATTCGTCCGGTGCGATATCAGGCTGGAAATACGGTTCGAGCGCCGCACATTCATGTCGCGGTGAGTCGCAACGGGCAGCGAATTCTGACCACTCAGTTGCTGATTGCGGATGATCCGGATAATGAAAACGACGGAGTGCTGAAGGCAATTCGTGATCCGAAGCTGCGGGAACTGGTTGTCGTTCCCTTCCGCAGTCTGGCCGGTTCGAAGCTTGGCGAGCTGACTGCTCGATTCGATATTGTGATTGGCGCGACTCCTGATGAAGGCGAGGCAAAGATACGAGGCGGAATTGCACCGCCAGCCCGTCGTCAGCAGTGAAGCCGGTTGCGCCGCTCAGAAGCACGCAGTGCTTTGTCTGCTCAATTCTGAATATTTTTTCCCACTGGAAACATGGAGGCGATGATGTCGAGGTCCGCACTGTTCCTGGCGGTGGTTTGTCTGCTCGTATCGGGTACCGTCGCAAGCGGTTCTGACTGGTTGCGATTTCGTGGTCCCAATGGAAGCGGTGTCAGCACTGACAGCGAGCCATTGCCGGTGGAATTTGGTGCCGAAAAGAATCTCAGCTGGAAAGTTGCGCTCCCGGGGCGAGGAGTTTCCTGCCCGATCGTTGTCGGCGATCGTGTGGTCATCACCTGTTACACAGGCTATGGAATGGACCAGCAGAACCCGGGCGAGATGGAGCAGTTGCGTCGTCATGTGCTGTGTTATTCTCGTGCGGACGGCAAACTGCTCTGGCAGGACGAAATTGAACCTGTGCTCCCGGAGGATACTTACAGCGGGATGGGAGTTCCGCAGCATGGCTATGCATCGCACACACCGGTGTCGGATGGCAGCAGCATTTATGTCTTCCTGGGCAAATCAGGCGTTCGCAGTTATGACCTGGAAGGAAAGCTGCAGTGGCAGGCGACCGTCGGAACAGGATCCGATGATCGTGCCTGGGGATCATCCTCGAGTCCGATTCTGGCCGGCGATGTACTGGTCGTGCCGGCCGGTGCCGAATCGCGTGCAATCGTGGGGCTGGACAAGGCGACCGGCAAGGAATTGTGGCGTGCCGAGAGTGATCTGCTGGGCGGGGTCTGGGGGACTCCGGCCATCAGTCAGGTTGACAGTGAGCGAATGGATGTGGTCATCGGGGCTCCAAACGAAATCTGGGGGCTGAATCCGCAGACAGGCAAGCTGCGGTGGTACTGCGAAGCGATGGAGACGGATCAGTTCAATTCCAGTGTGGTGGTTGCCGGTGATCAGATTTTTGCCGCTGAAGGAAGATCCGGTGGGTCGATTGCAATCAAGGCTGGCGGGAAGGGAGACATTTCTGAATCAGGAGTTGTCTGGTCCGGACGGGATCGAAACCGCTTTGCTACTCCACTGCTGCACGACGGACGTCTGTACATGATTTCCGGTGGCATGGCGATCTGTGTTAACGCAGCGGACGGAAGTGAAGTTTATCGCGGTCGACTGCCGGGGGGCGCTGGCGGCGGTGAGCGAGGCGGAGCGGAAGGTGGTCGCGGCCCAGGTGGCCCAGGGGGCTTCGGCGGCCCAGGCGGCCCCGGTGCTCCGGGTGGAGGTCGTGGCGGCTTTGGTGGAGGTCGCGGTGGTTTCGGTGGAGGGGGCTTCGGTGGCGGCGGCTTCGGTGGCGGATCGGATTACGCGTCTCCGGTACTGGGTGACGGGCGAATCTACTACGTGACGCGCAGCGGTGACATTCATGTGATTGAGCCGGGCGACGAACTGAAGGTGCTGGCGACAAATCGGGTCACGGCCGACGCGGAAGATTTCAGTGCCACACCAGCAATCAGCGGGGGCCAGATTTTCCTGCGATCAAGTCATCATTTGTACTGTGTTTCACAGTAGTTGTTGTGATTCAGAGCGCCGCAGGGCGGTCAAAGTTCTGCGGCGTTTCCCTGCGTCTGATCAGGACGGAGATTGCATGTCTTGACAACTGATGTCTGAACGTCGAAGCTATAATCTATGTCAACAGGATCTGAGAATCACGGCTTGCGCAGGTTTGATTCACAGGAGCAGGAAGTCTTTCTGAATCTGTGGCGAACGTACGACTGCCTGAAGGCTCTGGAGGATCAGGTTTTTGGTGAATTCGGACTTTCGGCGCAGCAGTACAATGCTCTGCGGCTGTTGCGTTCTGTTCATCCACTGTCGATGCGGACCCTGGTTCTGGGGCGCAGGTTGATATCGCGCGGTCCGGACACAACTCGGATGCTGGACCGACTGGAACAGCGAGGGCTTGTCAGTCGGCAGCGTCGGAGTGACAACCGGCGAGTTGTAGAGACATTGATTACAGCGGCGGGTATTGAGTTGCTTGATCGGATGTCTGAGCGAGTGCTGGCGATGCATCAGCAGCAGCTTGGGCACCTGCAGGCCAGACAGCTCAGTCAGCTCACCGAATTACTTCGAGCAGCTCGAGAACCCCACGAGGATTCAAGCTGTGACTGGTTAAACTCCGGCTGACGAGATAGAACAGGGGCAGTCCAGGCAGTCCGGCGGCACGGCCGAGCTACCCGTGGAATACCGGGTTTCTGTCGGCTGTCTGGACTGGCATCTGGTCGGGGCAGATATTGGCAGGAACAACGCAGTGCGATTGTGCTGCGGACAGGCGTTTGCCTTCAGGGTAGGGAATGTGCATCTGGGGGTGTTTCAGAGGCGGCAGGAACGAGTCAAACAGGACCGGGGCGGAGAAGTCCGTTCGGCGAATTGGGGGAGGGACATGAGCAAGTCGATCGGATTGATTTTCAGTCTGCTGGTGATTTCTGGCATCGTGATGGCGGAAGACTGGACGCACTGGCGCGGCCCCAACAACGACGGTCACAGCTTTGAGACCGGGTTGCCGATGGAGTGGTCTCGGGATGGAGAGAACCTGTTGTGGCGGAACGAGGAATTCGGTGCCCGCAACACTCCGATCGTCATGAACGGTCGTGTCTATGTGATTTGTCGATCGCATCCGGAGACAACCGAGGAAGGTGAGAAGACGGTCTGTGTCAACGCCGAGACCGGAGAACTGATCTGGGAGAGCGTGCACAACATTTACCTGTCTGACGCCCCGGCAGAGCGGATTGGCTGGTCCAGTGTGACGGGTGATCCGGAGACGGACACCATTTTTTCTCAGGGGCTTGGCTGTGTGTTCCAGTGTCTTGAAGGGTCCACCGGAAAGATTCTCTGGGAGCGTTCACTGAGTGAAGAGTTTGGGCTGCTGTCCACATATGGTGGCCGTACCAACACTCCGGTGGTCTTTGAGGACCTTGTCATTGTCAGTGGGGTAACAACCGGCTGGGGCGAGACAGCGATTCCTGCTCACCGTTTCTTTGCCATGGATAAACGTACCGGTGATGTCCGCTGGGTGCTCAGCACACGCCTGCGTCCGGAAGACACAACCTACACCACGCCGGTCTTCACGACTCTGAATGGTGAAGCGGCGATGGTGTTCAGTGCTGGCGACGGTGCCTTGTATGCGGTTCAGCCGCGAACGGGTCGTCAGATCTGGAAATATCAGGCTTCACAACGCGGCGTCAATTCCACCCCGATCGTTGACGAGAACGGGATTGTTTACGGCGGTCACGCGGAGCAGAACGCTGCCGACACGACAACTCTGGGTGCAGTGTTTGCATTCAACGGGAACACTCGCGGCGAGATTGCCGAAAGCGATCTGCTCTGGAAGATCCCCAAGCGCGCGCTGGGTCGCAGTTCCATGGTGAAGCTGGGCGACCGCGTCTATTTCCTTGAGGACGGTGCGCTGCTGGTCATTCTGGACGCGAAGACCGGTGAAGAAGTGGCGGAAAAGAAGGTCGGACGAATCATGTTCGGCAGCCCGGTGGTTGCTGACGGACGCATCTACCTGTGTGAAAATACTGGTCGTTTCTATGTGCTCGAACCAACGGACACCGGCTTCAAAATCGCTGCTCAGACACGTCTGGCGCAGGGTGAAGAAGTCTTTGGCTCCGTCGCAATCGCCAACGGACGGATTTATCTGTCATCGATTGAGGCGCTTTACTGCATCGGTTCCGGAGAACCCCGCAGGACAACTGCGACTGTCCCGAATGTCAAACGAAACGAAGTTGAGCTGCGTGATCGAAAGATTTCTCAGCTGGTCGTAAGTCCGACGGAGACAATTCTGCAGCCTGGCGACAAGGTTTCGCTGCAGGTGCGAGGTTACAACAGTGCTGGACAGTTCATCCGCATGGTGGAAGACGCTCAGTTTGCTGTCGAAGGTGGTGGTTCAGTCAGTGGCGGTGTATTTACGGCGCCGGCAAGTGGTCCGGCTGGCGTGAAGATTACGGCAACTGTCGGTGAGGCGACCGGATCAGCTCGATCGCGCGTGGTACCGGCGTTTCCGTGGAAGTTCGACTTTGCGGATGGCAAGGTACCGACCACGTGGATCGGGGCCAACTACCGTCACAAACCGGCTGAAGTCGATGGTGCAACCGTGCTGCGGAAGGTCAGCACGATTCCAAAGGGAACCCGCAGTCAGGCGTGGATGGGCATTACTACTCCGCACGACTACACGATTCAGGCGGACTTTCACGCAATCAACAATGATGGCCAGTTGCCTGACATGGGACTTATCAACCAGCGTTATACGCTGGACATGATGGGAGCTCAGCGACTCCAGATTCGTTCCTGGACTGCCCGACTGGAACTGCGTTTTGCGAAGACCATTCCGTTTGAGTGGGAGGGCGAGACCTGGTATACGATGAAATTCCAGAGTGAGACAGGCACCGGGGGTGTCACTCTCCGAGGTAAGGTCTGGAAGCGTGGTGAGGCAGAGCCGGCAGAATGGCAGATTGAAGCGACAGATGCGGTACCGAACCTGCAGGGCAGCCCTGGTCTGTTTGGTAACGCAAAGGTGGCTGAGTTTCTGATTGACAACGTGATGGTCACCGACAATGAGTGATCTCGTCTGACTCAAACAATTTCACTGCGTGTCAGCAGGACATATCCTGTGCAGTCGGCTGATGGATCAGGGCAGCACAGCGTACTTTTTTTCAGGAACGGAACAGAAATGTTGAAGACAAAACACTGCATCGCGGCAGCCATGCTGGCTGCTCTTGTGCTGTCGACGACGACAGTAACGGCTGAGGATCCCACAAAGCTGGTTCTGGAGCAGATCGCAAAGATGCGAGTTGGCAAGCATGACTGGCCACAATGGGGCGGAAGTGCTTCTCGAAACAATACGCCGGAAGGCAGGAATATTCCGGTGGAGTGGGACGTGGAGTCCGGAAAGAACATCCTCTGGTCAATGTCTCTGGGTTCGGAAACCTATGGGAACCCGGTTGTTGCCAACGGCAAGGTTTATGTCGGGACCAACAACGGCAGCGGCTACATTGAGCGTTATCCGAGTGAGGTGGACCTTGGCTGCCTCATCTGCTTTGACGAGAAGACGGGTGAGTTTCTGTGGCAGCACAGCAATCCCAAACTTCCCACAGGTCGTGTCCATGACTGGCCACACCAGGGCATCTGCTGCTCCCCGTTTGTTGACGGTGAACGTGCATGGTATGTCAGCAGTCGTGGACAGGTAGTCTGCCTTGATACGGAAGGCTTCCGGGATGGCCAGAACGACAGCCCTTATGTTGGTGAAGAACTCACCGGCGAGACGGAAGCGGACATCGTCTGGGCTGTGGACATGATGAAGGACCTGAAGGTTTCTCAGCACAATATGTGCAGCTGTTCGGTGACCAGTATCGGAAATCTGCTGTTCGTGATTACCGGCAACGGTGTGGACGAAAGTCACATTACCATTCCAGCTGAACGAGCTCCGAGCTTTATCTGCATGGACCGGGATTCCGGCGAGATCCTCTGGACGGACGGGTCACCAGGAACCAACGTGCTGCATGGACAGTGGTCATCTCCCGCCTATGGCGTCTTCGACGGTGTGGCTCAGGTGATCATGGGTGGCGGTGACGGTTATCTGTACGGGTTTGCTGCTGAAGGCAAGGACGGCAAGGCAGATCTGCTCTGGAAGTTCGACTGCAATCCCAAGGATTCGATTTACCTGCTTGGTGGACGTGCAACTCGCAATCACCTGATTGCTACTCCGGTGGTCCATGACGGCCTGGTTTACATCGGCGTCGGCGAGGACCCGGAACATGGCGAGGGACAGGGGCATCTGTGGTGCATTGATCCGACTCGCCGGGGCGACGTCAGCCCGACGCTCGTCTATAACTCCAGCGATCCGAAGACTCCGATTGCTCACAAGCGTCTGCAGGCACTTGTTGAAAAGGACGGCGACTTCGAACGCGAAAACCCGAATTCTGCCGCTGTCTGGCACTATGTCGGAGCGGATGTGGAAGAGTTTGAGACAACCATGCACCGCACCTGCGGTACAGTGGCAATCAAGGACGGCCTCCTGTTCGTTGCTGACTTCAGTGGCCTGGTGCACTGCCTGGACGTCAAGACAGGCAAGCCACACTGGACCTACGATATGTTTGCGGCCAGCTGGGCATCTCCGCTCATCGTGGAAGACAAGGTCTATATCGGTGACGAAGACGGTGATATCTCCATCTTCAAGCTGTCGGCCGAATACGACATGATCGCTGAGATCAACATGGGGTCATCTGTCTACACGACACCGGTGATTGCCAACGACACGATGTTCATTGCCAACCGTAATCGGATCTTCGCGATTCGTGAAGGGGCTCAGAGCGAGCCGCTGGAATAACCTTGCCATGGATACTCTGCGGGCAATCAGCAGAGGATGCTCAAAAACCGCGATGCTCCGGCATCGCGGTTTTTTTTGTTGCCGCTCTGCAACGGTGGGCTGATCGACCTGGAGGCAGTGTTGCATGACCGGACAGTGCCCTGCCCTCCTGCGGGAGTGGCGGCAGTTGCCCCCGTGATACCATCCATCCGGGCACGAATCTGGACCGACAATTGCGGAGGCGAATTCGCACGCCCCGTGTCTCGCAGCGGCAGAGCTGAATGTTGCAGCCATGTTGCGACGACCCGTATCTGGTGACTGTCGTGTATGCTTCCTTGCATCCAGTCGATGGTTTTCAGCCTGTCGGTGCGAGACTGCTGACTGCCGTGGGCATCGCCTCAGAAAAGTCCGTTTGCGGGTTGTAGCCAAGTTCTTCCAGCGCTCGGTCGATTGAGTAATCGAGGTTCAGGCCGAGGAACTTGATTCTGGCCATATTCAGCAGCGGTGCCTCCTGTCGGCCAAGCAGCTTCCAGACGGACTCCATGCCATTCGCAAGTGCTCTGGCGACCACCAGTGGAACGATTTTCTGTGGTGCGGGGATTCCTGCCGCGGTGCAGATGGTTTCCATGAATTCCCGTTTGGAAACCAGCCGTGGATCTCGAATGTTGAAGGCTCGTCCCTCGAGCCCTTCTGATTCTGCTGCCAGCCAGACGGCTTCACACAGATTGCCGACCCACGTGTTGTTCATCAGTTTGTCAGGAGAGCCGAGGTAGGCAAATTTCCCTGACTGCAGACGTTCCATCAGACGCGGAAGGACTGTTCGGTCACGGACTCCGTAGATGAAACCGGGCCGCAGTACAACAGCAGGCAGACCGCGGTCCCGGACGGCATCGAGGATGAGCTGTTCGGATTCCACCTTGGTGAGTGTGTAGCCGTCGATGCCCACAGTGCTCGGTGGTGTCGCTTCGTCGGTTCCGTAATGGTCCTTTGCGGGATAGACGCCGAGGGAACTGATCTGCACCCAGCGTTTCAGAGAGCCGCTGTTCAGCGCTGCATCGACCAGGGCTGCCGTTCCGTGTACGTTGACCCTGCGGTAGTCTTCAGTCGGGCCCCAGTCGCCCACTTTTGCGGCACAGTGAATCACGCAGCTGACACCAGCGACAGCGGGGGCAAGTGATTCGGGCTGCTCCATACTGCCCTCAACCAGTTCGCAGCCGAGTTCGCTGAGAAACGAGGTCTTTGCTCCGGGGCGGACAAGGCAGCGCACTGCCAGTCCTTTGGCCACTGCCTGTTCTGCAACATGGCTGCCGACAAGTCCGGTGCCGCCTGTGATGAGCAGTTGATCGTCTGCTTTGAGTTCTGGCATCCTGATGGAATCCGAAGGGGGTTGGAGAGTTCCGGATCAGTGAAGACCGGTTCTCAGATGGAGAGAGATCATTGCTGCTGCAGTTCCGTTGCAACCTGTTCCGCCTCGCGTAGTGCACGCAGCACGTTACCGCCGAGAATTCTGTGCAGATCCTGTTCTGTATAGCCGCGCTGCAGCAGTAATTCTGTGATCCGCGGGTAGGTGGCCACGCTCTCAAGCTGTGTAGGGAGTCTGGGAACGCCATCGTAGTCAGATCCAATGCCCACGTATTCGACACCCACTTTTTGTGCCAGGTAATCGATGTGGTCGACAACGTCGTGAATTGTTCCTCGAGCCAGCGGATTCTGTTCCAGCTGAGCGGTGGGAACGATGAAGGCTGAAAAGAAGTTCACCATGATGACTCCGCCGTTTTCCCGAACCAGTGGCAGGACATCGTCGGGGACATTGCGGGGATGATCACAGATTGCACGCGCACTGGAGTGTGAAAAGATCACCGGTGCCTTTGTGATTCGCAGCGTGTGCTTCATGGTTGCAGGGGAAACATGTGAGAGGTCCACCAGCATCCCCAGACGATTCATTTCCCGCACCACTTCTTCTCCGAAGTCAGACAACCCGCCCGCCAGCGCATCGTCCGTTGCCGAATCAGCCCAGGTGAGTGATCTGGAGTGCGTCAGCGTCATGTAGCGACAGCCAAGTTTGTACAGGCGGGAGAGATTACTGAGTTCATTCTCAATGCAGTGTCCACCTTCGACACCCATCATCGATGCGATGCGACCGGTGCTGACAATCTGTTCCACATCGTCTGCAGTGTCCGCCGCAGCCAGGGCTTCCGGATAGGCCCTGATGAGAGCATGCACCAGTTCAATCTGTTGCAGCGTCTGCAACAGTGCGTCCCCGGTATCCATGGTGTCGGCCGGGACGTAGACGGACCAGAACTGAGCATTCACACCACCTTCGCGAAGCCGCGGCAGATCAGTGTGCATCTTTGGCTGTTGTTGTCGCAGGTCGATACCGTTGAGGGAGGAAAGTCCCTGCGACCGCAATTCCCATGGAAGATCGTTATGGCCGTCAAACAGGATCGCTGTCTGATGAATTCTGCTGGCGGCGGGACTGGGAATCACTGGCTGCGTTTTTTCATCAGCCAGCAGTGGCAGACAAGTCAGCAGCAGCACGGCGAAACGGAACAGTGTGGGGAGAAGCATCATTCGAACCACCCAGAGTTTCTGAACTGGACCGGGAGGGGACCGGCTGATGAATTCCTGCGACGCCTGCAGCGATGGCCGTGGCGTCTTCGTCAGGCTCATTGAATACTAACGCCACCATTCCCAGGGCCAGCGAAAGCGTCTGGTACTGGCTATGGTATTTTCATCGTCAAAGATCGGCAGTTCCGAATCGAATCGGGGAGCGGAAAGCTGCGGCTCGGAGCCGGGCAGTGAGACCTGGGGTTCGGACTGCTGGCTTCTTACCAGGTCACTCAGATCCACAACCTGCAGATTCTCACCGGCAGGTGGATTCCAGATCTTTTCCTCAACTGTGACGTTGGTCAGTACATGGTCAAATCGAAGGTTCAGTTGAAATCCGGCCTGCACGGCATGAACTGCAATTTCCTGTGGCAATGTCCTGCCATTGACAAACTGGTGTTTGAGCAGCCTGGCCCGAACCATCAGTCGGCCTTCATGATCGTACGCCAGTGCTTCTTCACAGTTACCGGTCATCAGATTGATGATCAGTGCATCCTTTACCGCACCAGCCCCGCTCTGCCGAGTTCGTGTCAGCGATCGTTCCAGAGGTTTTTGTGGAGAAGACTGTACGGTGAATTCTGTAGCGTCGATGGGAGTGATGCCGGCGACTGCCGCAAGCCATTCGGCTTCCAGCCACGGAAGTTCTCCTGGAAGCTCATGCAGCAGGTAGGCGTCTTCGTGTGGCCACGTCAGAATTGCCGGGGCTCCTGGCTGTGCCCACGCCCAGCAATGATCGGTATTTGCGCCAAAATCGACGCTGGCAAGCATATTGCCAGCGGATAATCGGAAGCTGTGGGGGGCAGAGCAGATAAAGTGCCCGCTTAGTTTCTGCCGTACGGGAATTCCGGGACCGCTGACAGTGAGGATGGTGTGCTGCGACCGCCAGTTCTGCAGACCTTCCCGCTGCTGATTGACATGTTGAATCAGTTCGGACGGGGAAATGTCGGTGGAAAGAACCGGAGGTTTCTCCCTTCTCAGGAGAACACGGCTGATTGGGCTGGACGATGGGCACCCGCTGCAGACCAGCAGCAGAACCAGGACGGCAGTCAATCTGGTCAGACATCGTGTCATGCTGCAGCCGATCCGGAAGACTGAAAGAGTTGCTGTTGCAGCCTGCCGACCTCCTCTGTCGACAGTTCTTCCTCAATGACGTCAAACGGACCTTCGCCCCCCGAGCCACTCAGACGCATCATCTGCTGGTCATCAAGTTCAATGACTTCATCGAGGACAAGACGTTTTTTACGCATCAACAGCAATGCCACAACATAGCGGTACTGTTTTTCAAGAGAATTGGGCGAATCACTGAGTTGCAGGAAATAGTCGTACAACGACTCGGTGTCCATCAGTTTCCGTTCCGGCTCTGCATTGCCGTTGTAGAGCGAACGCCAGTGCCCGATTGCTTCTGCGGGCGGGCCGGTCCATTCTTCTTCGCTGATGTCCGTGCGGACAATCACGCCGTCTTTTTCAATCAGAACAGACCAGCAGGTCTGGCCTGGCTGGAAGGCCTTTCCCGAGACTGCGCACTGTCTGGCAATCGGGCGGACATTGAAATCCATTTCATCTGATCCAGCTGGGAATCCCCGGGCAATGGCCATCCTGGCATGCGGAACGGGGTTCTGCACAACGTGTGTGGAGCGGTCCGGGGGGAGCCCGTCAGCTTGAGTTTTATTCTGCTGCGGATGTTACAGAACAGCGGCAATTTCGCCAATATTGAACAGTCCGGACGGGACCGCTGGGCAGGAATGGGCTTGTTGGCTTGTCAGAGTACGTATCTGCGAGGATAGTCCACCTCTGGAAGGGGCGGCCTGCAGGCGTCATTACGGCAGAAAAATGAATTCTCGGCGAGACAATAATGAAAACGCTGATTACCGACTACACGTTCCCGGACATCGAGATCGAACAGAAATTGCTTGATGCAGCCGGTTTTTCGCTGCAGGCCAGTCGTGTGTGTCCGACCCTTGAGCAACTGTTTGAGATGGTTGCGGGGGCTGATGCTGTGATCACCCAGTTTGCGCCGATTTCTGCGCAGGTGATTGAAAAGATGCAGCGTGTGCGGGTTATCGTTCGCTATGGAATCGGCGTCGACAATGTGGACCTGAAGGCCGCCACCGCGGCTGGAATTCCCGTGTGCAACGTTCCCGGCTACTGCATCGACGAAGTTGCTGACCATACGCTGGCGTTTATTCTTTCGCTGACCCGACAGGTGGTTTCCAACGCGCAGTTGATCCAGAATGGAGGCTGGGGGCTGGCTGGCGGGTTGCAGCGGATGATGGCACTGCGTGGACGATCAGTCGGACTGATCGGATTTGGTCGCATTGGCCGTCAGGTCGCCGAACGTCTGCTGGCGTTTGGCTGCCGGGTACAGGTGTACGATCCGGTGGTTTCAGATGCTGAGATTTCTGAGCTGGGCTGTACCCCGCTGTCTCTGTCTGACGTCCTGCAGAATTCCGACATTGTTTCTCTGCACTGCCCATCGACAGAACAGAATCGCGGCATGCTCAATGCAGAGACACTGCAGTCCATGCGGTACGGCTCTTTGCTGATCAATGTTGCCCGGGGAGACCTGGTGGATACCGAAGCTCTTGCTGACTGCCTGGAGGACGGGCATCTTGCGGGTGCGGCGCTGGATGTGTTCAGTCCCGAGCCGCTCCCGGCGGAGCATCGACTGCGAACCATACCGAATGTGATTGCAGCGTCCCATATCGCCTCAGCCAGTGAAACGGCAGTGCGCCGACTGCGTGAGACGGCGGCGCAGATTGCAATTCAGGCTTTGCAGGGCCAGCGTCCGGACAACATCGTCAACGGCGTGTGAAGATTCCTGCCAGTGAATCAGCAGGCTTCTGCCTGAAAACTCATTCCGTGAACGGGCAGGATCACAGAATTTGACTAAGATACGGTGGGGAGGTTCTGCAGGTGCACCGGATCAGAGACCGGGTCTGTTGCCTGTCTGAATTTCCCTGATGCTGCCTCACGCAGTTCTGAGTCAAGGCTGCTGCAAAAATGAGTTGCAGCCAGTGCCGCCGAAATCCAACGGGCAAAATCCATGATACGAATTCTGTTGCTGATGTTGTGTGTGTCTCCGATGTCGCTTGTGACTGCAGATGAACCGCATTCCGGTCTGGATCGTGACGGTTTTGATCGCAACATTCGGCCGCAGGATGACCTGTTTCTGCACGTGAATGGTCGCTGGCTGATGTCGACGGATATTCCTGCGGACAAATCAAATTACGGCTCATTCACGAAGCTGGATGACGAAGCACGGCAGAACATTCGCCTGATCATCGAGGAAGCTGTTGAGAAGTCTGCCACTTCAAGTGATCCAGTGACCCGGAAGGTTGGTGATTTCTATCGCAGTTACATGGATGAGCAGACGATCGAAGCTCGGGGGATATCTCCGCTGAATGAGGCTCTTGGGACGATTGATCAGCTGGACTCGGCTGAGGATGTCGTCGGTTTTTTTGCCGAAGCGGGGATTTATGGCGTCGGTGGGCCGATCGGATTCTACATCGGTGTCGACGACCGCGACTCGTCGCGATACGTCACGCATCTGATTCAGAGCGGCCTGACGCTTCCGGACCGCGACTATTATCTGAGTGATCGCGAGGACCATGCAGCAGCCCGGGCTGCTCTGGGTGTTTACATCAATCGATTGTTTGAGCTGGCAGACCTGACGGTTGCAGATGACGCAGCTGATCGCATTATTGCTCTGGAAAAATCCCTGGCGGAAATTCAGTGGTCACGCACGGAACTTCGCAATGCAGAGAAGCGATATAACCTGTTCAAGGTTGCCGATCTGCCGACGATCTCCGCATCGCTCCCGTGGAAGGCGTTTCTGGAAAAATCCGGTGTCCCGGATATCCAGGACGTCAACGTGGTGACTCCCAGTTATTTCGAAAAGCTGATGGAGGCCGGGCATAGTGCGGGTCTGGAGACATGGCAGCTGTATGCGAAGTTTCGGGTACTGGATGCTGCGGCGGAGTATCTTCCCAGGGGGTTTGTTGATGCATCCTTTGAACTCCATGATCGGGCGATTTCCGGTGTGCCGGAGCAGAAGCCGAGGTGGAAACGAGCTGTCGACGCTACTTCAGGAGCTGGTGCCGGTGATTTCGGCGTCCTTGGCGAACCGCTCGGGCAACTCTATGTCCGCAGGCATTTTCCTCCGGAATCACGACGCCGGATGCAGGAGCTGGTAGGCAACCTGATGGCTGCCTACGAGGCAAGTCTGCAGGACCTGCCCTGGATGACTCAGAAGACTCGCGAGCAGGCTCTGGACAAGCTGCACAAGATCACGCCGAAGATTGGTTACCCGGATGAGTGGCGCGACTACTCCGGCCTGGAAATCAAGGCAGATGACCTGCTGGGGAACATCGCACGCTCCCGCTACTTTGAGCATTTCTACCAGGTCAATCGCCTGAATGAAGCGGTGAACCGTGCGGAATGGGGGATGACTCCGCAGACCGTCAACGCCTACTACAATCCCAGCCTGAACGAGATTGTCTTTCCGGCAGCAATTCTGCAGCCTCCGTTCTTTGATGCCACTGCGGATGACGCCGTGAATTACGGTGGGATTGGTGCAGTGATCGGCCATGAGATCAGTCACGGTTTTGACGACGAAGGCAGCAAGTACGACGGCGACGGAAACCTGAAGAACTGGTGGACCGATGAAGATCGCAAGGCCTTTGAAGAACTGACGACTCGGCTGATCGCCCAGTTTGAACAGTACGAACCGCTGCCGGGTCAGAAGCTCAACGGCAAGCTTACTCTGGGAGAAAACATCGCGGACCTGAGCGGCATGTCCATTGCACTCAAGGCTTACATGATTTCGCTCGGTGATTCCGGTGGTCGCAAGCTGGACGGATACACTCCTGCACAGCGATATTTTCTGGGCTGGTCACAGATCTGGCGCCGCAAGTATCGCGATGATGAGATGGCACGTCGGATTCTCATCGACCCGCATTCTCCGTCGGCCTATCGGGCCAACGGACCAGTGATCAACCTGGACGCGTTTCACGAGGCATTTGGTGTGAAGCCTGGCGATAAGCTCTGGAAGCCACCGGCTGAGCGAATTCGCATCTGGTGAGACGGCTGACGAAGTTTGCTGTCAGCGTGAAGCATCGTTCAGTGTGGCGCACAGTGCTGCGTGGCGCACAGTGCAGACTCTTACGATTTCTCCCCGGGAAATGCGTTCCCGTGGTTCTTTTGTTTGCCATAAGATTTTCCAGCAATGCAGACGACTCCGGTTCAATCTGAACAGTTCCGTTCCTCCGTTCTGGCTGTTCCCCCACTGGCTCGAGACAGCTCTGAAAGGATCTGTGCGGAGCAGAATGGTCGCGTGATTCGCCACATTGAAAGTGGCGGCGTGTCCATGCTGCTTTATGGTGGCAATGCCAATCTGTATCACGTGCGGCTTTCGGAGTTTGCGGGGCTGCTGGAAATTCTGCAGAGCGAGGCTGGTCAGGATACTTTGGTCATTCCTTCCGTCGGACCTTCGTATGGTCTGATGATGGATCAGGCGGATCTGCTGAAGGATTCCGACTTTCCTACAGTGATGGTGCTGCCAACCAAAGTTGTCATGACCGAAGCTGGTCTGCAGACAGCTTTCCGCAGGTTCGTTGAGACGATTCAGCGTCCAGCAGTGCTGTACATCAAGGAAGACGGATACATTTCACCGCAGGGCGCGGCCGAACTGGTGAATGACGGGCTGGTGTCATTCATCAAATACGCGATCGTTCGCGACGATCCGGCTGATGATGGGTATCTGAGTGAGCTGGTGCAGCTGGTGGATCCGAAACTGATCTGCAGCGGGATCGGAGAGCAGCCGGCGATCGTGCATCTGACGAAGTTTGGTCTGACAGGCTTCACCAGTGGCTGTGTCTGCGTTAATCCGGGACTTTCGCAGCAGCTGCTGCGGGCTGTGCATGCGGGTGATCTGGCGCGGGCTGAAGAGATTCGCAGCATCTTTCGGCCGCTGGAAGATCTGCGGAATGGGATCAACCCGATCCGTGTACTGCACGAAGCCGTGGCCCTGTGCGGCATTGCGGAAACGGGGCCTCATCTGCCATTGCTGTCCGGGGTGGCCGAGTCTGCCGTGGAGCAGATTCGGGCTGCGGCGTGCGAGTTGCTGCAGCGAGCGCTGGACTGAGTTGCGGGTCAGATGGAGTGACCATGGCTACGGCAGACTGCAGACCAGAGGTATTGATCACGGGATCGGTGTCTGCCGTTTTTTGCGATCTTTACGACTGGCTGCAGCAGTCTGCTGGCAGTTCCATTCAACATGCGGCGGATCTCTCGCAGGCGCTCCGTCTGCTGCATGAACAGCCGCATCTTCCGGACGTACTGATCGTATTCCAGGGACATCCAGGAGAGTACTCAGCGGAGGACACTGCTCGGCTGATTGGTGCCCTGCCCGGTCGTCGTGTGTTCTGCATCAGCAGTGGATGGTGTGTTTCCGCCGCGCGAACTCACGATATCTGGCCGCTGGCCTGTCAGATACCGATTGGTTCCGCCCGAGCGCGACTGCTTCAGGAATTGCAGGCCTGGCGACAAGGGCACCCGGCAGCGACACCACTGCTGGGTGCTGAAGAGCTGTTTTCACTGCTGGCAACACCATCCGCATCTGACACTGCAGTGCATTCGGCGGCGGCGGTAGTGTCGGCTGATCGGGCGCTGGCAACGGCAATTTCCGGACTGTTGGCGCCGTCGACCGCGGTCGTATGCCATCCGGACGTTGCGTCACTGCAAAGCGATGTCAGCAGCGGAACCTGCCAGCTCATTCTGATTGACGAAGACGACCTGTCTGACGAGGACGCGGAGTTGTTGCTGGAGACACGCGCTCCGGGAGTACAGGTTGTGAGTTTCAGTGGTTACCCCGATTGCCCCCGTCCGGCGTGGGCCGATTTCCGGATGGATAAGTCGGAACTGACTGTGCAGTTGCGTGAATTATCACCGCTGGTGGACCAGAAGCGGGCCCCGCAGTGATGAGTGAGCAGCGTCGTCTGGAACTGATTGACGGACTGGTGGCGCTGAACCAGTTACTCCTGATGCTGGTGACTCTGCCGTTGTGGAGTGGTACCGGCGTGTTTCCGTCGGTGCCAATGATTCCATGGCATCTGCCGGGATGGTTGTTGCCGGCAGCGTCCGTTGTGATTGCTGTGAGTTGTTTCCGGACTGTGATTTCTGTTGCTGGGTGTCGCGCGGCGCGGGGATTTTTCAACGGGCGTCTGTGGTCGGGAATCCTGCTTGCCGTCGCTCTGATTCCGCCGCTGCAGAATGTTCACTGCCTGCAGGCGTGGTACTGGTTTTTCCTGCTGGTGACAGCAATTCGATGCACGGGGCGGCAACAGCGACAGCGGACTGCAATCGTGATGGTGCTGGCGGGGCTGTATCTCTGCTCCGGGCTTTCGAGAATCAGTGACCAGATGGATTCCGGAATCTCAGCACTGATCATGCAGCAGTTGTGTCCAGCAGACATCTCAAAGTCTGCACTCGGATTCATGACCAGAACGGCACTGGTGGGGGAGATTCTGCTGGGACTGGCACTGCTGGGAGTTGTTCGCTGGAGCTGGCTTAGAATTCCTGCGGGTGTGGTGGCGGTCGGCCTGCACGGCGCCCTGTTGTTTGCCCTTGGTCCACTTCGGCTGAATCACCACTGGGGTGTGCTGATCTGGAACCTGCTGTTTGTATTGCTGATTCCGTTGTTACTTGCCGGCAGGACAGCACAGGGGAGTCTGCGCGGATACCGGCTTGCCCCGGCAGCGATACTGTTTTCGCTTTCCGGGTTGTTGGGGCTGGCGGACAACTGGGTTGGCTGGCAGCTGTACTCTGATCGCCCTGAACAATGGGAGCTCTGGATTCACGAGTGGGGCAGCGAACGACTGGCTGAACCATGGCAGTCCTGGCTGGCGGATGAATCTGTGGGTGGCTGGAGGGTTGTTCGTCTGGACCGCATGTCTCTGCAGCAGACCGGAGCCCCGCTGTATCCGGAAGATCGATTTCAGCTGGCGGTGATGGAGCGGATCGTTGCGGACAGTGATCCGGATCTGCGTTTTCAGATTCTGATTGATGAACCGGACCCGTTGTTGTGGTGGCGTCGTCGCAGGCGCTGGATTCGTGACACGCAGTGGTTAGCGATGGAACATCGCCGGTTTCTGCTGAATTCCCATACCGCGAGGGTGGACTGACAGCGTCGCGGCGAGGATGACCGGGACCGGTTGTGCTGCTGTCTCAGGGCGGTCAGCTGACCTGGCAGATCACCACCTTAAGGTAGTCAGTTTCCGGGCAGGTGGCGCTGACAGGGTGGTCTGCCGGCTGCCCGAGATGTTCGAGGATCCGAATGTCACGGCCGGACTGTCGAGCCACATCACCGATCATTTCCACAAACTGCTGGCGGCTTACAAGTCCGGAACAGCTGCAGGTCACGAAGATTCCCCCGGGCCGAAGCACTTCGAGTGCGGCGAGATTCAGGCGGCGATAACCCTGTAACGCTCTGTCGAGCCCGCCGCGGGTGCGAGCCATACGTGGAGGATCGAGAATCACGGCGTCGAACAGCCGTTCCTGCGTGCGGAACTCCGCCAGCGCATCCTGCACGTCGCTGCAGATCCACTTGCACTGAGCCGCGACGCCGTTGAGTTCAGCGTTGGCGGCAGCAAGAGTCAGAGCTGGCTCTGAAGAGTCCACTCCGAGCGACGACGCCGCCTGACCGTGTTTCACCGCTGTAATTCCGAAGCCGCCACTGAAGCAGAAGGCGTCGAGAATGTGGGCCCCCTGCAGGTAGCGGCTGGCCGCCAGACGGTTTTCACGCTGGTCGAGGTAGTACCCTGTTTTCTGTCCCTGCTGTACATCAACACCGAAGCTGATCCCCGAGTATTCGATGAACAGTGGCTGTGGTGGCGCGGTACCGCGGAGCAGTCCGTCGACCGCTTCCAGTTGTTCCTGCTCGCGCATGCCACGTTCGGTCCGCAGCCAGATTCCCTGGGGGTGAGCGTGCAGCTGCAGTGCATTCAGCAGATGTTCGCGGTACTGGTACAACGCCAGACTGGTGAACTGTACCAGCAGACAGCCGGAATACAGATCGACGGTGAGTCCGGACAGTCCGTCAGATTCGCTGAAGACCAGACGGCAGCCACATCCATCGGCAGCCAGATCGAACAGACGTTGACGCAGTTGCACTGCAGAAGCGACCCGCCCGTTCCAGAACTCGGGCTGAGTGATATCGTCGGATTCCTGCCACGAATACAGGCGAATGATGATTCGACTATGAGGATTGAACAGTCCCCAGGCGATGAACTTTCGTTCGTGGCTGATGACTCGAATGACAGTTCCGGGAGTCGGCAGCTGCCCGTCTTCGGTGAGGAGTTCTTCAATGGCTCCTACAAATACCCATGGGTGTCTTCCGAAGAACGGCTGTGCACGACGGTGCCGTATGACCGCTGCCGGAGGTCCCTCTGCCTGGCGAATCCGAACCGGGGAATCAGAGGAGTTTGTTTGTGTCATGTCTGGGTACGACCGAAATGAGTCTGGAAGGCAGAATTGGGCAGCGGCTGCACTGGAAGAATCAGTCGCGAAGAATTCGCTGTTCCATCTCCTCAAGGTACGCCAGCAGTCGATCGCGTTCGCTGGCAAGGTGGCGTACACGGAGCAATGAGCGTACGCGTGTCCGCAGTTCGAGCCGATTCACTGGCTTTGTCAGAAAGTCATCGCAGCCGGCATTGACCGCTTTTTCAATATCCCCGGGTTCATTCAGAGCTGTGACCATGAGCACAGGGATTTGTCGCGTTTCCGGTGCCTGCTTGAGCTGGGCACACACTTCGTAGCCGCTCATTCGCGGCATCATGATGTCCAGCAGAATCAGATCCGGCTGCTGTTGCTGGACCAGTTCCATGGCTTCACTGCCATTTCCCGCCATCAGAATCTCGTAGCCCTCATCAGCAAGGCAGGCTTCAAGCAATTCACGATTCTGTGGAATGTCGTCAGCAATCAGAACTCGCGAAGAGGAAATATCAACATCCGCTGCCGGCATGGACTTGCTTTCGTCGGGAAGTTCAGGAATAAGGCCACAACAACAGTGATCCAGTAGTTGGAGGATATCTCTGAAATACGAGTTCGGCAACAGCGAGTGAAGCTGTCCTGCTGCTGGTATCATCAGGATTCACACGCGCTGAACCGACTATGTCATCGCGAGGGCATACAGCAGGGACTGTATCTGGTGGAAGTTTCCGGTCTGTCACAACAACGCTCTGCAACAGTGTTCCGCCGATGTCGTGATCAGAAAAGCTGTCGAGGAGATCAGAACGAATGAAAGCGGCTGTATTTGAGCAGTTCCGGGGGCCTGTTGAAGTTCGCAGTGTGCCCGATCCCAGTCCTTCTGCCGACGCCGTCGTGATTGCAGTCCGGGCCTGCGGCCTCTGCCGGAGTGACTGGCACGGCTGGATGGGGCATGATTCAGACGTGCAGTTGCCGCACGTACCGGGGCATGAACTGGCCGGTGAAATTGTGGCTGCGGGAAAGCATGTTCAGAATTATCAGGTCGGTGCGCGCGTCACCGTCCCGTTCTGCTGCGGCTGTGGACGTTGCCGGCAGTGTCAGCAGGGGCAGCAGCATATCTGTGACTCGTACACGCAGCCTGGTTTTACGCAATGGGGCGCCTTTGCCGAGTTCGTTGAGATTCGACATGCCGATGTCAATCTGGTCAGCCTTCCGGAACAGATGGATTTTGTCACCGCTGCCGGACTGGGGTGTCGATTTGCCACTGCCTTTCGTGCGGTTGTGTTTCAGGGGCGGGCCACTGCCGGTGACTGGATGGCCGTGCATGGATGTGGCGGTGTCGGGCTGTCAGCAGTCATGATCGGCAGGGCGCTCGGTCTGCAGGTGATTGCTGTGGACGTGCAGGATGAGCGTCTGCAGCTGGCACGGGAATGTGGTGCCGTTCAGACTCTGAATGCTCTGGCGACCGCAGAGATTCCTGCTGCCGTGCATGACCTGAGTCGCGGTGGCGTGCAGCTTTCACTTGACGCCCTTGGAAGCAGAGCAACCTGTCGCAACTCCATTCTGTCACTGGCGAAAAGAGGTCGCCATGTGCAGGTCGGGCTGATGCTGGGGGACGAGTCTGATCCACCAGTTCCAATGTCGGCTGTGATCGGACGCGAACTGGAGCTGCTGGGAAGTCATGGCATGCAGGCTCACGAATACCCGAGGATGCTGCGAATGATTTCTGCCGGAATGCTGCAACCGGATCAGCTGATCAGCGCCCGCGTATCGCTTGAGCAGGGAGCTTCCCTGCTGATGCAGATGTCACAGTTTCCGGGTCGAGGAGTTACCGTCATCGATCTGCACCGCTGAATCCCGTGGTGGCACTGATTCTCCGGCACGCTCCAGGTCGCACTTCAGCATTGAGGAAATCGCGTCGGCGACAGCACGGGCTGCCGAGGGGCGAGCCACCGCTGTTGCGGCAGTGCACATCTGCAGGCGACGTTGCTCATCGGCGCACAGGGCCTGCAGGGACTGACGGAGCTGTCCGGAGGAGTCGGCTGAGAATTCCAGGAGTTCTGCAAAGCCCGAATCTCTGGCCCATTCCGCATTACGCCACTGGTGGCTGTGACTGGAATTCTGCAGGGGCAGCAGCAATGCCGGGATTCCGGCGTTGCTGATCTCTGCCAGCGTGACTGCACCTGATCGGCAGATGACGAATGCAGAGCGCGCAAGTTCAGCGGAGGGATTCTGAAGAAATGATGCGAGGGTTACACGCGACACATCAGCCCCCCATGCTGCACGTGCCTCGGCATCCTTTCCTTCTCCGTGCTGGTGCAGGACTGACCAGCCGCTGTCCAGCAGTCGGGCGCTGCGGATCGCAGCCGGGACCAGTTGATTCAGTTCACTTGCACCCTGACTTCCGCCCAGAATGAGCAGCTGGCGACGTTGCAGGTATTCCGCCGCTGGAGAAACCGGACTTTCGAGGTCATGGTCATTGCACAGCAGTGGAACTCCCGTCGACTTGTGTGGGCATTGCAGCCCTCCGGTGGAATCCGTGGAAATCGGAATCCCCGTCAAGGCCATGTCAGCAAAGCGCGACAGCAGCCGCGTGGCTGTTCCGGGGACAGCATTGAACTCGAGCAGAATCAGCGGAATTCGCAACAGCCTTGCGGCCAGTCCCGGGGCAATCGCCGGACGCGCTCCGAGGCTGATCACAACGGCCGGATTCAGAGCCCTCAGCATTCTGACCGATCGCACCGTATCGATCAGCAGTTGCAGAGAGGTGCGAATACCCCCGAAAAAACCAGTCCGGACGGTGTAGTCGAAAGGAAACTCAGCTCTGAATGTGTTGTCGTCGCCGAAAGCATTCTGCAGCATCCGACGGTCGATTTCACGAGTGCTGCAGAGGAAATGATGGCGCGACCGCGGAAATGCCCGTTGCAGCATTCTGGCTGTGACGATGGCTGGCGCGATGTGTCCGCCGGATCCACCACCGACGAACACGAACAGCGGCTCATCGGGATTAACTCTCATGGAAACATTCGTGGCCATGGCCTGAATCGTGGCAGACGATGCAGCCTGCAGCAATGATCATGGCCTGAGCAGACCTCAATCGCAGAACTCGCTGACACCATCGGCACTCAACAGCAGTAAACGATGTGTCAGCGGATCTTCAACGGAGCCGTAGTTCTCCTGAATCTGACGCCGCATGCGACTGATCTCCGTCTGACCGGACTGCGACATGACCGCAAAGAAGTCCCGGTTCGGAAGCCCCAGAACCAGTCTTTGCCCAAGCTGTGACAACAGGAGTTCTCGTATACCCGGATCCAGAATCAGTGAACAGTTGTAAGGAGAAGGATCCACAGGGATGAGCAACGGGCCAGCGTCCGATTCATCTCCGAGAGTAAATCGTGGAGGATGTTGTTCCACCCAGGTCCGCAGGTTCGCCATTGCAATGTCAAGCAGTTGATCGCCCGCAAGGCGCCAGTTGTCAATCAGACGCTGCTGCACAAATCGGTAGGTGTCATCCTCGTCAATCACGAATCCAATGCTCAGATCCGCTACCCAGGGAAGCAACACTCTGTCTGCGGACTGCCGGGAAGAACTATTGACAATCACTGGCAGAATCCTGTCACGGACGTCAGCCAGTTCGGGGTTTGAAAACCGGGAACCAAGTTCCTGCAGTCGCACCGTGGACGTCAGTCCGGGAAGAACAATTCGACGGAATGAATCTGGTTTTTGCAGATACATTCGATAGAGGCTCGACAGAGAGATCTCCGAATCTCCAAGCCGCAACGTGAACCCCGCGGACAAAGCTGACGGAATCAATGGAAAGTGCCTGCGGGCCAGCAGGTGAGTCTGGCGCTGGAATACATCGGGGGGCCACGCCGGAAGCTCAGCAAAGCTGAGCGTGCTCAGGATTTCCGAACACATCATCAATTGTTCGGAGGAGAGTGAATATCCGTCCTGCGATTCGGTGACTGCTGCAAGACACAGATTCCCGGATCGAAATCTCCATAACCGCCACTGATAACAGGACCCTCGAGAGATCAGCAAACGGAACATGCTGCGAGACGGGTGGCGATGAGAAGTGCCGGAATGGACATCGGTGACGACATCTGCATCTGCGGGGAAAGCCGGGAGCCTCTTGCTCAGCAGGACGTTTGGAAACAAAAGGTTGAGGTCCGGAGGTGACTCTGCGAAGTCGACCCCCATGTCATCCCACCATGCCATAATTGTCATGACAGGCCGAGCAGAAGATGAATTCTTCAGGCAGAGCTCGATCTGCGTTTCGCGTTTCCGCAACGTCAGCAGTGAAGGACACTTGAACGTGAACCAGTTCGCCGGTCCGGAACACTCCTGCCATGAACCTTCAGGCTGGGGATGGTATGCCGATTCCTTGGGCATTGGCGGGAAGACCTTGTAGGGGTGGGGCAGGACACGCCGGATAATACGGTTTGTCTGATTCTACTGACAGTGAGGAATCAACAGAATGTAGGGACTTTTCACTTGAAGTGATCATGCGTACACGTTGTGTCCGCGGCGATATTGCTTGCCGTCAATTGCTGAATTGGCATCAACGCAACGAACCCGGTACATTGCTGAGTGCAGGGCCGTGGCTGTTGCAGCGGCATCGTTGGCTGGCACACAGGAAAAGTGTTCATATGCAGTCGAGACTCCAGATACTTGAGCAGAAAACACGCCGGCACTTCATCGCTGGGCAGGTGCCTGGTCTTGGCCTTGCGGCATTGTCGCAGCTGGAGGGAATGCCGTTGCGGGCAGATATCGATGTTGATCGCACGCAGCCGCTGTCACAGCGATCCGGCGGCCACTCCGGGCGCGTGCAGCGAGTGATCTACCTGCATCTGACCGGCTCTCCGCCCAACCTTGATATCTATGATTACAAGCCTGCTCTGGTTGCCCGGACGGGGCAGGATTGTCCGGATGAATTTCTGAAGGGGCGGACGTTTGCATTTACATCAGGTGTACCGAAGTTGCTTGGCACACCACGCAAGTTCAGCCAGTGCGGCCAGTCCGGGACGTGGCTGTCTGATGCTGTTCCGAACCTGCAGCGAGTGGCCGATGACTTGTGTCTGATCCACTCGATGACCACCGATCAGTTCAATCATGCGCCGGCGGAACTTCTGCTGTATACCGGCTCCCCCAGATCGGGCCGTCCATCAATGGGTTCGTGGGTCACCTACGGGCTGGGAACAGAGAATCAGGACCTGCCCGGTTTTGTGGTACTGATCAGCAATGGAGTTCAGCCCAACGGTGGCACGAATTCCTGGGGAAGCGGTTTTCTGCCATCAGTATTTCAGGGAGTCCAGTGTCGCTCAAAAGGAGATCCGGTGCTGTACGTATCGGACCCGCAGGGGATGAGCCGCAAGCTGCGTCGGCGTTCGCTCGATACACTGCGCAACCTGAATGAAGTGCAGGCGGAGCGGATGGGGCACCCGGAAACTGCAACTCGAATTGCTCAGTATGAACTTGCCTATCGGATGCAGGCATCAGTTCCGGACGTGATGAGTATTGAGGGGGAAACGCAGGCGACACTGGAGGCATACGGAGCACAGCCTGGACAGGCCAGCTTTGCCAACAACTGCCTGCTGGCACGGCGGCTTGTCGAACGCGGAGTTCGTTTTGTGCAGTTGTTCGACTGGGGCTGGGATTTTCACGGAACAGGTCCGGGGGAAGGTCTGACGGACGGTCTGACGAACAAGTGGCGGGTAACGGATCGTCCGATTGCTGCGTTGATTGACGATCTGCGTCAGCGAGGACTGCTTGACGAAACACTGATTGTCTGTGGCGGTGAGTTTGGCAGAACACCCTTCCGAGAGGGACGGACGGCCAATGGCAATGTGCTCGGGCGGGACCACTATCCCGATTGTTTCACGATGTGGATGGCCGGCGGCGGAGTTCGGGGGGGCTATAACTACGGGCAGACGGACGAACTGGGGTTTGAAGTTGTTGAGAATCCCGTGACGCCGCATGACCTGCAGGCAACGATTCTGCACCAGCTGGGGCTGGATCATGAGGCTCTTACCTACCGTTTCCAGGGGCGCGACTACCGGCTGACCGATGTACATGGCAACGTGCTGCATGAAGTGCTTGCCTGACACCTTGAGGTAATTCTGCTGCGTCGCTTTCGGGAACCGTCAGCGGACATCTGGGCAGCGGCAATCGGCATGGTACAATTCTGCTCTAAGCGTGGTGGCCCGCAGCTGCTGCCAGAGTGCTGCAGGGATCCACACCGTGGCGCAAAGTGCTTTGGTTCCGTGGGATTGCTTCAGTTGCACAACTGCGGGTTGCTGTACAGCATTATCTGCTGACTGTTTTTCCTGCTGCGTTGTGACGCAGAGGTGTTCTGCTGTGGAATCTGATTGCCGGCACTGAATTCAGCAGTCTTCAGTCCGGCGATTTCATTCCGGTTCTGAGCCGTTGACTTCATCAGAGTCGGGCGGTGGAACCAGATCTCTGCACCAGTTCACCACGCTGAAGTTTTATGGCAGTTCTCATCTGTTGAATACTGCCTGTCTTGATGCTTGGTATTTGCCGGGGACGACCGAGATGTTTGCGGATCGAGCTGTGCTTTACTGTCGCGCTGGTGACGGCGGCAACGGCTGCAGTAGTTTTCGACGTGAGACATTCGTTCCACGCGGTGGGCCGGACGGCGGCGACGGTGGCGACGGCGGCGACATCATTATTGAGGCGGATCGGAATGTCGGTTCACTCAATAATCTGATCGGCCATCGACACTGGAAGTCCGAACGAGGGGAACATGGCCAGGGAGCCTTGTGTACAGGGCGGTGCGGCGAGCCGACGGTGATTCGTGTTCCTCCGGGGACGATCGTGAAGGATCTGGAGCATGGCCATGTGCTTCGTGATCTGAAGGAGCACGGCGATACTGTCACGATTGCCAAAGGCGGCAAGGGGGGGCGCGGTAACAAGCGATTTGCGAACTCAGTCAATCGTGCTCCGCGGGAGTGCGAGGGTGGTCATGAGGGGGAATACCGGAAGGTGGAACTTGAGCTGAAGATCATTGCTGATGTCGGGCTGATCGGAAAACCGAATGCCGGCAAATCAACTCTGCTCAGTCGAGTCTCAAGGGCAACCCCGGAAATCGCCAGCTATCCATTTACAACTCGTTATCCGAATCTTGGGCTCGTGCAGCTCGGGTATGACCACGAATATGTGCTGGCAGATATTCCTGGCCTGATTGAAGGGGCGCACGAAGGGGTCGGACTGGGGCACGAATTCCTGCGTCACGTGGAGCGAACTCGGCTGCTGGTCCATCTGGTGGAACCGACGCCGATGGATCAGACCGACCCACTGGAAAACTACAAGGCAATCCGCGATGAATTGCGGCTGTACGACAGTCAGCTGGCCGAGCGACCTGAGATCATCTGTGTGACCAAGAGTGAGCTCCCGGATGCTGCCGCGTGTGCAGAACTGCTCGAGGAGCTGACCGGGCAGCAGGTGTTCCGAATCTCAGCGGTCACAGGTCTTGGGCTGCCCGAACTGAATCGCAGGATCGTGGCGGCACTTCAGGAAATGAAACCAGCGGAATCCATCTCCTCTCCCCTCCCCGATTCGGTGGACGAGGATACTGCCACAGAGAATGCCGCCACCGACGATGCGCCGGAGAGTTCGGAATAAACCGCTGCAGAACTGAATGCTCTCGCAAGGGCTTTACGAATGTCTGAACGGAATACGTGGGACCAGTCTGCTGCGGCAGTGACGGCTGAATTGCTGCAGCAGCGGACTGCCGGTGGCTGGTGGGAAGGGGAACTGTCCACCTCCGCCTTGTCGACCGCCACGGCGGTAATGGCGTTGCTGCAGTTGCGACTGCATGCTCCGGAAGACGATCAGATTCCGCAGCGGGATCTGATCATTCAGGGGGGACTGGGCTGGCTTGCGGAACATCAGAACAGCGACGGTGGCTGGGGTGACACTGTTCTCAGCATCAGCAATATTTCGACCACGATGCTGGTTCACGCCGTGTTCCATGCTGCTGAAAGGACCGACCTGCCCTTCACTCCGGCCTGGCAGCATGCTCTCAGGACGGCTCAGGCACATGTCCAGGCTGCTGGCGGAGCAGATGCTGTCCTGCAGCGTTACGGAAAAGACCGCACGTTTTCGATTCCGATCCTGACGCATTGTGCGCTGGCCGGTACTGTCTCATGGAAGCAGGTCCTGCCGCTTCCTTTTGAACTCGCCTGTATCCCGCAACGCTGGTATGCCGCCGTCAGGATGCCGGTTGTGAGTTATGCGTTACCGGCGCTGATTGCGATCGGACAGGTAATCTTCCATCATCGCGGCCACTGGAATCCTCTGCTCCGCTGGATTCGTCGAGCGGCTGTCGGGAAATCTCTGCGTGTGCTGGCATCCATCCAGCCGCCCAACGGTGGGTTCCTTGAAGCGACCCCGCTGACTAGTTTTGTGTCGATGAGTCTGACGGGCTGTGGACTGCATGATCATCCGGTCACCCGACGATGCCTGAAATTCATTGCTCAGTCTGTGCGACCTGACGGCAGCTGGCCAATTGATACAAATCTTGAGACCTGGGTAACGACGCTCAGCGTGAATGCACTCAGTCAGCACGGGCACGGTCGTGATGAACAGCAGCTTGACGATTCTGCTGCGGAGCGGATTCGCAGCTGGCTGCTGGCTCAGCAATACACCGGGATTCACCCCTACACGGGAGCTGCTCCCGGGGGCTGGTCGTGGACTTCTCTGCCTGGTGGTGTTCCGGATTCTGACGATACACCAGGAGCGATGCTGGCGCTGCTGAATCTGCGTGCACCCGGTGAGGAATTCGGCGAGGCGGAGTGTAATGCGCTGCAAGCTGCAGGAGCGTGGTTGCTCAATCTGCAGAATCGTGACGGAGGCTGGCCAACATTCTGTCGAGGCTGGGGGACGCTGCCTTTCGACCGCAGTTCTTCTGACCTCACTGCTCATGTGCTGCGTGCTTTTGCTGAATGGGACCGCAGGATCGGCTTACCGGGAAAGGGGTACCGTGAGGCAATGGAACGCGGTCTGGACTTCCTTCGCCGACAGCAGCGTTCCGACGGTTCGTGGCTGCCCCTCTGGTTCGGCAATCAGCACAACCTCGACGATGAAAACCCGCTGTATGGAACCTCACGTGTACTACGTGCCCTTGGGGTCTGCGAGCAGCAGCAGACGGAGGTGTATGCTCGAGCGGTCCGCTGGCTGCTGCAGAATCAGAATGAAGACGGCGGCTGGTCAGCAGTCCGGAGCATTGAAAGCACAGTGGAAGAGACGGCTCTGGCGGTGGAGAGTCTGAGCGGAGTTGCAGGGGCGGATGCGGCTGTAGCGCGTGGACTCGACTGGCTGTCGGCAAAAGTGTCCGAGGGGGAGATCGCCACGCCGTCTCCAATTGGCTTTTATTTCGCAAAACTCTGGTATTTTGAACATTTGTATCCACTCATATTTGCCGTCTCGGGGTTTAGGAGAGGACTTCAGATGCGAAGCTGAGTTGTGTGCGTTACACTACGCCACCGGCAGAACGCCGGGGTTTCTGCTGACGATGGGACAAACGGCAGCACAGTGCCGTTGTTCAATCCGTCGGTCTGGATTCACCTGCGACTGCGCGTGATTGCTCAGATCATGCAGATCACCGAGGATTGCTTGTGCTGCATCAGGATCTGATGCATTGGATTCCGGTGACCTGAACATTGGCTGTCGGTTTTTAAGAAGTAGTGGGAAGACGACGGAGAAGCTGCAAGTGTCCTCAGCTGAAACGCAATCACAAGAGCTTGACGAAGATCTCATGCGTCCGCAGTTTCCGGAAGAGGCTGGCGAGCTGGACGACGATCCGACGCCCGTCAAGCGTAAACGTCGTCGCCGTAGTACGACTCAGTTCAAGTATGTTCCGGAGACCCTGGAGCTTCGTGAGCAGGTCCGTGATGCCGCTGAGGAGTATGCTCAGCAGCTTGATCATTCGCGGGCACTCAGTCGTGACCAGCTTGAGTCGCATGCACGGTCGCTGCTGACTCAGATGGAACTACCAGAGAAATTTCTGGGCTTCTGCATGGTGATGATCGGCAACTTCTTCTGGAAGCGGCAGTTTCTGGCCATTCCTTTTGAACGCCGCATGCTGCTGCTGCCTCATTGTCTGAAGCATGCCGAGGGCTGTCCGGCAGAATACACCCAGTTTGGGCTCGACTGCGAACGCTGCGGTGCCTGTTCCATCGCTGACTACAAGGTCAGGGCGGAACAGCTTGGTTACAAGGTACTGGTTGCCGAAGGTTCCCCGGTGGTCCTGAAGATCATCGTTTCCGGCTATATTGACGGGATTCTTGGCGTCGCCTGTCTGAACGTGCTCGAAAAAGCGATCGATAAAGTTCTGATTGCAGGCGTGCCTTCCTATGCAGTTCCACTGCATTCGGGGGATTGTCTGAATACGACCCTTGATCAGTCGTGGGTCTGGGAGGTTCTGGATCGGTACGAACCGCTGCCGGAAAAGCCAACCACCAGCTATGTTCCGCTCCTGCGCGCCTCATCAGAGGTGTTCGAAACTCGCTTCGATCAGCTGCTGCCGCCAATTCGTGTCACAGCAGCCTCAGAAAACTCTTCCCCGGTGGCCGCGACAGAAGCCATTTCTCGCGACTGGCTGCAGCATGGAGGAAGGCGTTTCCGACCATTCATGACTCTGGCGGCATGGTACGCCGGTTCCGGACAGCAGCAGCTCACCAGTGGTGCCGAGACTCCTCAGATTCCGGATGCCGTGGCTGCGGTGGCCATGGCAATCGAAGCCTTCCACAAAGCGTCGCTGGTTCACGACGATATTCAGGACGACGATCAGTTTCGCTATGGCAAATCCACTCTGCACCGCACTCACGGGGTGGAGCAGGCGATCAATGTGGGCGACTACCTGATTGGACTGGGATACCGTCTGATCCATTCCGCAGGTGCTCACGATGCAGCAGCAGCGCTCGATGTTCTTGACCACATGTCCGCCGCACACCTGCGGTTGTGTGATGGTCAGGGGGCTGAGATGGCCTTCCAGAAAACTCCTGATACGTCGTTAACTCCACTGGATGCTCTGCAGATCTATTCGCTCAAGACCTCTCCTGCCTTTGAAGCGGCTCTTTATGCAGGCCTGCGTCTGGCGGGCCATCCGCTGGCAGAGACGGATCTGATTGCACATTACTGTCGGCATGCGGGTGTCGCCTTCCAGGTACTCAACGACCTGAAGGACTGGATGGGAGATGCCGACAATAAAATGGTCTCCGGCCAGGACGCGGCAGCACTCCGACCAACCGTGCTGCTGGCTCTGGCACTCCAGCATGCTGATGAACAGCAGCATGCTTTGCTCAGACAGATGCTTCTGGAGCCACACGCCGTGGGTGATGCTCAGCATCGTTCAGCGGAATTACGGCGAGTGTTTGAGGAACTGGATATCTTCGAGCGAGCCGAAGTTCTGGTGGAACGTTCCCGCGAACGGGCAGAAGGAATTCTTGAGAAAATTGACGATGTGAGCATCCGGGATCTGCTGCGATTCTTCACAGAGACAATTCTTGCCCCTGAATTGCCTCCAACAATGCTCGAAGCGAATCCGGGACTGCTGGTACAGCTCAATACCGAAGCGAACGGCAGTGCCAGTCTGCTGCCGATTATCGGCTGAAGGTGACAGCAGGTAAACTCGAGTACCTGCCGATTGTATGTCGGTGGAGACTATCAGAATTGCAGACCAGGAGTTCCGGCTGTGCCGGGAGCCAGCGATTCTGGAATCTGTGATTGCCTGCTCTGTTGAAGCTGGTGCAGGAACTGACTGTCATCCGTCCGCCGCACCGCCGCGAGCACCCTGTCTCGGCCGCGAGCACCCTGTCTCGGCGGACGAAGTGCCTCTCCTGGAAATCTGCCAAAGGTGAGGCTCGCGCCTGCCAGCATTCCAGCTCAGTTTCACACATTCGTCATTCCTGCAGAGGCGGGAATCCAGAGCCATTTCGCAACCCGTGCTCAGCTCAGACGCAATTGCATCACGTGGAGCAGAAAGAGAGTCCTGCGCTAAGGCACATGGAATGATCCCTGCGGCTGATACTCATGGACACCATCGCCGGAACTGCACGCAGAACGCGCGAACGGAGAGCGGTCAACTGGTGAAACTCACGAGCGCTGCGGTCTGCGGCAGGGGGCGATGCGAAGTGCACAGCCTGGTCGTGCTCGAACTGCAGGCTGTGCCGCAGGCTGCAGTTCAGGTCAGCAGTCCACTGATCGGGTGTGACGCAGGATCAGCGATCGGCATTTCCCGGCCGTCCACCATCACGCTGCCGGTTGAGTCAACTCCTACTGCCTGCAGATAAGTATGGAACAGGTTGCCATGATCCACCTGCTGGTCGGTGACTTCAGTTCCCTTGTCATTGGTCTTGCCGAACGCAGCCCCTCGAGGAGCTCGACATCCTGCCATGCAGACTGACCAGGCGCCAGACCAGTGGTCTCGCCCGTAATAGCGGTTGATGGTCGGGGTCCGTCCAAATTCGCTGAGCACAACGATGAGGGTACTGTCGAGCATGCCACGATCGGCGAGGTCGGCCACGAACGTGGCAAAGGCAATATCAAACTCACCCAGCTGTTCAATGTGGAAGTTGAAGTTTTCGTTGTGCGTGTCGTAGTTTGAATGTGACACCTGGACAAATGAGACACCATTTTCCAGCAGTCGTCTGGCCAGCAGACAGTGTCGGCCGAGATCATTCACCCCGTATCGCTCGGTGTCTGATGCCGACTCCTTTGTGACGTCAAAGACGTCCCTGCGGCTCATCAGCTTTTCTGCCTGATCGAAGGAATAGGTGAAGGCTTCGGTGACCGCGGTGCGCCGGCGATTCAGAAAGCGTTCATTGACACGGCGTCGAATATCCTGACGCGAGTTATCGGAGTCCGCCGACAGCTGTTCAGGAAGAGTGGTGTTTGGAGGGGGATTGCCATTGCCCAGCTGGACGCTGGAGTAGCGTGGTCCGAGCCATGCTGAATCGTTGCCACGACCGCCGCTGCCACCGGGTGTGATGACGATGTGTCCGGGAAGCTCGCTGTCTTCTGGTGTGAGCGTGCGAGCTGCGACGGCGCCAATTTCAGGGAACTGCAGTGCGGGATTCTGTCTGCGTCCCGTGAGCATCATGTAGCGACCTTTTCCATGGTCATTCTCTGATGTGTTCACGCTGCGAATCAGAGCCAGGTGATGCATCTGCTGAGCTGTCTTTGGCAGCAGTTCGCAGATCTGAATCCCGGGGACGGATGTGGGAATGGCCAGAAACGGTCCCCCTGTTTCCGTACCTGGCTTGGGGTCCCAGCTTTCCAGCTGACTCAGCCCGCCGTGCATGTTGAAGACAACAATACGTTTTTGCTGAGACGCCATGGCGGCGCTGATCTGCGGACTGGTAAAGATTCCCATCCCCCCGGCAACGGCACCGGCACCAGCCGCAAGTGAGCCGAGAAAGTTACGACGAGCCAGATGATGGGAAGCGGATCCGCAGGGATATCGGAGTGACATGATTCGGACCTTTCAGAGGAGGAGAATCGGTGAGATGTCTGGTGCTGCTCAGCGGTTGAAACGGAATTCAGCGCTGGAGATCAATGCCCAGACCAGCTCCTGGGCAGCTTCACGGCGATCGCTTCGCTGCTGGAGAATCTGTTCGACTTCGGTGACTTCTTCGGAACTGGGCAGACGTGTGAGTATGCCCAGATACAATGCTTCGGCTGCAACCTGAGCGGACTCGGCGGCAATTACTCGCTGGGTTGTGTTGTCGCCGGCTGGAGCCACCCATGAGTTGATTGTGGACCCATTGCTGGTGAACAGAGCCTGGTCGGCGCTGGCATAGAAATCTCCCTGAGGCTGCCCCGGACCAGCTCCATACAGGGAAATGAACTGATTTCGATTGCTTTGCAGTTTGTCCCACGTCTGCTGTTCGATCAGCTGGTTTCGTGCGGCGACGGCTGCTGCATCCTGGCGTTGTTCGTCGGAAAGCGGGTTTTCCTGATCCAGAGCGGCAATCACTCCGGCCTGCGTGCGTTCGTAGACTCCTGTAACCCGGAGGATTGACCAGCACAGTTGTTCGGGGGAAAGCGGACGCAGATCTGACAGCTGAAAGTGCGCAGAAAGCTGATCTGGAAGTTCAGCTGCTCGCCGGCTGCGTTCAGCTGCAGCTGCAGCAAGGGCATCCTGCACTTCAGTGTGGTTGACCTGCATTTCCGACAGGCTTGCGCGGCTGGCCCGCAGAGTGTCTGCAGCGGTCTGCATTGCAGATTCGGCAGACTTGCCCGCGGCTGTGGCTGCTTTTATCTGCGTCTCCAGTTCCTTCACCCTGCCCTGCAGTTCCTGCTGGTGTGTCTGAGCCAGCTGGACCTGTCTGGCAAGGCGTTTATTCAGTTCTGCAAGCTCAGCAGTCGAAGTGAGCAGTGCTGTTGCCTGCTGAGCTGCTGCCAGTGATTCAGCAAGACGCTGGCCGGAGATTCCGGACCGCTCCAGTTGCTGCTGGGTGGTTGCCATTTCCGTCTGCAGAGCCTGCTGCTGTTTTTGCAGCGTTGCCAGCTGATCCTCTGCTGCCGTGAGCAATTGTTCATCGGCAGTCACCTTTCTGCCTGCGCTGGAGAGTTGAGTCGCGAGCGTCTGCAGCTGTCCATTCAGTTCTGCGAGCTGCGTTTCTGCCTGACTGTCACTGGCGAGATTCTGCAGCAGCTCACCCTGCTGTTGCAGGCTGCTGACTCGAAACTGTTGCTCCTGCCATGCAAGTCGTCTGGTCACCGCCTGTGACTCCGCCTGCAGCATTTTCTCCAGAAGTGGTGCCGAACCGGCTGCAGCATTCTGCAGTGCAACGATTGAATCCTTCCATGCCGTTTCCAGCGGCGCCGCCGCTTCCTGCTTCTGGGTCAGAGTTTTCTGCAGAGGTTCTGCGGCCGCCGTGGTTTTTTGTACGCGCTGCTGGAGCGATTCGAATGCCGGCGTTAATTCCTGTTCTGCTGTGGTTTCAAGGGCTCGCTGCAGTGCTGTCACAGCCTCCTGCAGATTTGTCTGCAGCTGTTCATTCTTTTTCAGGGCAGCATCTGCGGTGTTGACTTCAGCCACGGCTTTCTGATGTTTGTCCGCTGCGGCGACGACAGCGGCTCGCGCCTTGTCCTGAGCAGCAGCGATCGGGATCAGCTCGGTTTCTGCCAGATCGAACTGTTCGTCGGCCTGATTGCGTTGTTGGCTGAGCACACTGAGCTGCTCTGCGGCCTGCTCCGCCTGCTGCAAGTTTGCAGACAGCAGTTCGGTCTGCACGGTCGCACCGGCCTGTAATTCGGCCGGCAGATCAAATGGCCTCTGGTAAGCTTCGCTGAGTGCGATTTCGCGGAGCAGCATGCGGATATCAAAGCCAGATGCAGCAAATCTTTGTCCGAGTTCCTCGAGCAGACCGGGGCTGGGGCTGTGATTATCCGGATGCAGCATGTCGAGTGGATGGACCAGACCGCGTCCAAACATGAAAGACCAGATGCGATTGGCCGCGTTACGGTTGAACTGAGAGTTATTTCCGGAGGTTGCCATTTCAGCGAGCCACGCTCGGCGATGCACCGCTGGAACGGAACGCACACCATCTGCAGGGGCGACCTTGTACTGGTCCGCAGGCAGCGTGAACGGCTCAATCAGAGTAGTACCCCCCGGAATGCGGGCACCTGTGCGATGCGGGCTTCCGGCTGCAAATACACTTTCAAAGGTAATGTCACTGCCCGCCTGATCGCGGAGCAGCGTGATGTCCTTATTGTCAATCTTGCGGGTGAATGTCGCAATGGAAGAAGAGATGGCCAGCAGACCCTGGTAATCCTGCTGCAGGAAGTCGGCTACCAGCGGGGAATCATGGCACTGAGCACACTGCAGATCCTGACCAAAAAAGATGCGACCGATGTCCCGGGCAAGCGTATGCGGTTCTGTTTCGCGATTCAGGATGAATGCTGCAGCTGGTCGTCCATCGCCTGGTTCTCCGTCTGCCATGAGCAGCTCCTGAACCAGGGTCGACCATGACTTGTTGGTTCGCATGGATCCGGTCAGCCAGTTGCCCCAGTCTGTTTCAGGGATGTGGCTGGCAGTCCTGCGTTCCATGAGCATCACACTCAACTGCTCAGCCAGATGACGGTGATGGGCCGGTGTACTCAGCAGACGATCAATGAGTTGCTGGCGTCGATCGGGTGCAGCGTCAGCGAGGTACATGCGGGCCGTGTCTGCATCCGGCGGCATGCCCGTCAGATCAAGACTGACGCGTCGCAGGAATTCGGCATCGTTTGCCACGCCTGCCGGAGCAACGGTCAGCGGTCTGAGGTGACGATTGATGACAGCGCTGATCGGTTCCTCTGCAGGGGCAACGGAGGAAGGCAACAAGGTCAGGATTGCTGTGAGCAGCCAGCGACAGGTCCTGAGTCGAGCGTCACTCGCATAATCAGGCTGTAGTTCAGGTGAACGACTCGTTTTCATTACGTGCATTCCGAGTCAAAGCTGTTTCCCGCTGAAATTGGAGGGACCGGCATAACGTCGGCAGTATCAGCAGCGGGGAAATCAGGTGGGGGACGGATCAGAAGAAACGCAATCAATTGGCGATTCTTCTTCATCGCCGAAACGGTGATCTGGCAGCAACTGCGGGTCTCGTGAGGTGTGTGGCCCCATTTTCGTACCCGCAACTGCAGGAGGATGTCCTGATGCAGGAATTCTGCGGTATTACTCTCTCATTGTGTATCTTCGGAGAGTTTACACCGTCAAGGCAAAACGAATCCGCCTGAGCCCGCAGGCGAAAATGCTGGATTTTGTTGATTATCGCGTTTATTGGGGTTGTATGGAGCAGATTGAATGCTCGCCGCACAGCCTGCCGGATCAGACCTGCTCGGCCTGGAGGCGGGTGACGCCATCGACAGGGAGCGTGATGGAAAAGCGTGTGCCTTTCCCCTTCTCACTTTCACAGACAATTTCTCCGTGGTGGGCTTCGATGATGCGGTGGACGGTTGGAAGTCCAAGGCCGCTGCCTCCGGATCGTGTGGAGAAGAAAGCCTGAAACATTCGTTCGCGAACCGCTTCATCCATCCCGCGACCAGTGTCGATGACTTCGAGGACTGCCTGGCCATTGCGGACTCGTGTGAGCAGATCCAGTGAACCACCGTCAGGCATTGCCTCAAGTGCATTTCTGCAAAGGTTGACCAGAACCTGTCTCATGAGTGAGCGATCAAGACTGACCAACGGCAGGTCGCTGTCGAGGTGTGTGCGGATCTCCACATTCTGCCCTGCTGCCTGCGGCGCCAGAAACTCCACATAGCTGCGGACCAGTTCGTTGAGCTGATCTGCCTCAAGATGAAGTTCTCCTGCGCGGGCAAACTGCAGGAACGCATTCAGGATTTCTTCCAGACTTCGACATTCATTCTGCAGGCTGGAAATACGGCGGAGCATGCGGCGACTGCGAGGGCTCTCATCTTCGGCCAGATCTTCTGCCAGCAGTTCGAGGTTCATGCCGATCGTTGACAGAGGGTTGCGGATCTCGTGAGCCAGTCCACCGGCAAGCGTCGCCAGTTCCGTGTGTCTGGCCTGCAGTGAATCTGATTTCCGCGGAGTTGCTTCCGTCATGACTTCGTTCCTGATGGTCAGTACGGTCCGGAGACTTGATCCGGGCGTGTCAAAAAAAAGACCCGGCGACAGCAGTCGCCGGGTCAGTTCAGTTCAGCGGAACAACTTATTCGTCGTCGCCTTCTTCAGCATCTTCGTCGTCGGCTTCCGCGGCCAGAACAGCCTTGCGGGAGAGCTTGACACGGTTCTGGTCATCGACTGCGATGACCTTCACTTCGAATGTATCGCCGATCTTGCAGACGTCGTGCACATTCTTGACGAAGCCATCGGACAATTCGCTGATGTGGCAGAGCCCATCCTTGCCCGGAGCGATTTCGATGAATGCTCCGAAGTCCTTGATGGATGTCACTTTGCCCATGTAGATGCGTCCGGGCTGAATCTCTTCGCAAAGTGCTTCAATGCGAGCCAGAGCCGCATCTGCTGACGCTCCATTTGCAGCTGAGATGGTGACCGAGCCGTCCTCGGCGATATCGATGGTTGCTCCGGATTCTTCCTGGATGGCACGAATGGTCTTGCCACCGGGACCGATGAGCAGTCCGATTTTTTCCGGGTTGATCTTCGTCTGAACAAGCTTCGGAGCTGTTTCGGAAACTTCTGCTCGTGGACGACGAATCGTGGTGAGCATATTTCGGAGCAGATCCTTGCGAGCCTGCAGTGCCTGATCCAGGGTGGCGCGGATGATCTCTTCAGAAATCCCCGGGATCTTCAGATCCAGCTGAATCCCTGTTACCCCGCGACCTGTACCTGCCACCTTGAAGTCCATATCTCCGAAGTGGTCTTCGTCACCCATGATATCTGTGAGCAGTGTGAACTCATTGCCTTCACAGACCAGGCCGATGCTGATACCGGCGACTGGCTGAGTAATCGGGACACCGGCATCCATGAGGGCCAGAGTCGCACCGCAGACCGATGCCATTGAACTGCTGCCGTTCGATTCCAGAATGTCTGAGATCAGTCGGATGGTGTACGGGAATTTTTCTGCTGCCGGAATGACCGGAGCAACAGATCGTTCTGCCAGACAGCCATGCCCGATTTCACGCCGTCCCGGACCGCGGACAGGCCGGCACTCACCAACAGAGAACGGAGGGAAGTAGTAGTGCAGCATGAATCGTGCAGACTCTTCACCAAACAGACCGTCAGATTTCTGCTGATCACGGGTTGAACCAAGGGTGGTTGTCACCAGCGCCTGAGTTTCACCGCGAGTAAACGTGGCAGACCCGTGCACGCGTGGCAGTACTCCCACGGTGGAACTGACTGCTCGCAGATCAGTGGTTGCACGTCCGTCGATGCGACGGCCTTTCAGAATCTGATCGCGAACAACACGTTCTTCCAGATCGTGGAAGGCATTGCTGAACTGCGCTCGAGTGAGGCCGTCTGCTGTGGTTTCAGCATCTTCCGGGAAGTACTTTTCCAGCAGGGATTTCTTCAGCTCGCGAACCTTTTCGCCACGCTCCAGCTTCTGTCCAGCGGTCTTGGCTTCTGTCAGAGCATCGTAAGCTTCACTTCGCAGCTGTTCGTAGAGCGGATTCTCCGGGGCTTCCGGAAGAACAGGCATCTCAATACCAGCTTTCTTCATCAGGTCCAGCTGCAACTGGCACAGGGTTCTGATGTGCTGGTGGGCAAACATGATGGCATCACCCATCTGCTGCTCGGGAATCTGATCTCCGAAACCCTCGATCATCAGCACGGCGGTGTCAGAGCCGGCGACGACCAGGTCCAGACTGCTTTCGGCAACCTGCTGCACGGTCGGCATCAGGATCAATTCACCATCAATCATGCCAACGCGGACCGCAGCAATCGGACCGCGAAACGGCAGGCCGGAAACCATCAGAGCAGCGCTGGCAGCAGTAATGCTGAGCACATCCGGGTCGTTTTCACCGTCGCAGGACATGACGTTGGACATGACCTGAACTTCATCGCGGAATCCCTTGGGAAACAGCGGTCGAATCGGGCGGTCTGTCAGACGGCAGGTGAGGATTTCGCGAGTCGTGGGCCGTCCTTCGCGTTTCAGATAACCCCCGGCGAACTTGCCGGCTGCAGCAAGACGCTCACGGTAGTCCACCGTCAGGGGGAAGAAGTCTGTTCCCGGACGAGACGGGCCACTGGCAGTGGCCGTGAATACGCTGGTTTCTCCGAACTTAATCAGGACGGCACCAGCAGCCTGCTTTGCGAGTTCCCCCGTTTCAATACTCAGGGGACGACCACCAATTTCCTGTTCAACAATAACTTTACTCACAACGATTCCTAACCCGGACCAGCCGGCATACCGACTGCTTCGCCTGGCAGGGATCGTGAGCAAATCTCGCTCGTGCAGTAACTTCACGACATCAGACAACATGCAGCGTCGAGTCGTTCTGCTGCTGCGGACCGCAGTCATGCGGGGCAGCTGAGAATGACCAGATTCCTGCAGGCTCTGCGTCTTCTGAGAAGACGTGGTACCTGCTGAAAATCGTCTGCAAAAACTGACAACTCAAAGTCACCACAGGATGCGGCAATCCGCTACGAACCTGCGGCAGCAGTCAAAACCTACTTAATTCAAAATCTCAGACATAAAGCGTTACGTGACAATTCAACAATTCTGCTCAACAATTCTGCCATGCATTCCGTAACGGCCAGACGGTCTGACGACAGCGATTCGGAACGGAAGTCGGAGTGATTCTGATGCACTCCGACGGGTGAACCGAAATGATGTCTTCGCTCGGCCAGCACTTGCTGTTTCAGAGACACAGACATGGACAGCAAAAACAACGCCTCCGGCTACACAACCGACATGCGACGCTGAAGTTCTGCCCGGCAGAGGGCTCAACTGTGTGCTCTTTCCGCACTACGGAAAGGTTCCAGTCTCGAGACCCAGGGCGGTGAGTCATGATTCCGGTGGCTGTTGCGAAACCACCTGCTTCCTGCACCGTCCCATCGGCAATCCGATCAGACGGACTTCGGTCGGTATCTGCCGTTACACTCTCTGAATCACTGCGTCAGTCATTCAGAGAGAAACGAACCACCACGATGCTGCCTGCCGGTCTGAACAACTGATTGCGCAGGAATCAGCAGACGGTGAATACGATCGTGGCTCTGGTGCACTCCTGACAAACCGCCAATGCGACGGGAATACACCGGAACAGAACCTTCCGAGCGGAAGGGGCATCAAATACCAAGACACAGAGATACAACAATTCTCTGTAATACTGCCGGGATCTTATCCCGTCCCGGAACAACCTGTGATACGAACTTCAATCAACACTTACCTGACAACAATTGCTTTCGGCACAATTAGGTTTCAGCCGAAAACCAAGGGCCTCCCAGAACAGGCCCCGCTGGCGCGAACACCGTCGCCTGGATACACCGTTACCTGGATACACCGTTACCTGGGTGTATCCGCCACGACAGCATAAACTGTCGCCAAAACACCGCAGCACTCTGCTGCTTTCACAAGCACTTTGCTGCATTCACCAGAGACCGGCCGGCAAAATTGCACCTGACAGGATGCTGCCGGGCGATTTCTTTGCTTCGATTCAGAGGAGCTATCCGCTCGTTGAATTCGTCAGCCGACAAAACACAGCGGGCGAGCGAAGAGTAATCTCCGCACGCCCCGCAGATTCGATCACTTACGAATGCCAAGCTTACCAATCAGATCCAGATACTTCTGGTAGTTTCCACGCTTGACATAGTCGAGCAGTTGTCGGCGTCGACTGACCTTGGCCAGCAACCCGCGACGACTGCTGTAGTCGTGCGAATGATCCTTCAGGTGAGCAGTGATTGCCTGAATTTCTGCCGTCAGCACCGCTATCTGCACGTCCGGTGATCCCGTGTCACCCGGCTTCGTGGCATATTCTGCCATGATCGCGTGCTTTTGTTCCTGACTAATCGCCATTTCAATAACCTTCTGAACTGCAATTACTTCCCGACAGACGGGATCACGGCCACTGCTGAAACAATCCCTCCGGAGAAAACTTCCGAAAGAATCGCTTCCAAATCACAGCAGGCTGTGTCCTGAGCGACTGTTCAGGTGTTCATGGGTGTGGGTCTGTCGCACAGACCCTGACAAATTGCATGCTAGCATTTCCTGCCGGGCAATCAATCCTGATGTGGTCTTCGACTGCTGCTTGAGGCCTGCTGGACTCAATTCCAGTGGTTTCCGTACTCCAGGAGCCGTTGGAGAGCTGTCAGACGGCAGTTTTTCTGGCGTTTTAGTTCCCCATTCTGAGAACATCGGCTGCTTTGAACTCTATGGCAATACGGAAAACCGGCCTGGAATGGCCCTCAGGATGGCATCGGAACTGGAGTTGAGCACCGCTCTAATGCTGATGTGCCCCCTGACCAAACAGTGCATGCTCAGCATTCCCTCCGGCAATCACGAAAGCAAGCAGATCAAGGATCTCTTCCTGATTGAGCTTATTCAGGACGCCTTTGGGCATAATACTGACGTTGCTGAAGCTCTTCTCCTCAATATCGTCGCTGCGAATCTGCTGGCGCTGATCCGGGGCCAGTGGGTTATCGATCAGCTGGAGGGTCCCATTCTCCTCTGCAACCACCAGCCCGGTCAGCACCTTTCCTGACTTCAGCACCAGGACTTGCGAGCGGTATTTTTCGGCGATTGTCTTCGAGGGGTTCAGAATGTGATCCAGCACATCGCGGGGCTTGTATTCTGCGGGCAGTTTCGCGAGGTCCGGCGCGAGCGCGTTGCCGGTCTGCTGCAGTCGATGGCAACCGGCACAGGCGGCGGCTGTGAACAGTCTGCGGCCGACCGCAAAGTTGTTCGCGCGATGATTCAGATGGGTCGCTGACTCATCCAGATCAGCCAGGGTCCATTCCGTATTTCGTCCCAGCAGACTCAGCAGCTCATCGGCGATCTGCAGGTCATGTTTTGCAATATATGCGGCCTGATCTGCCGCAAATTCCTGTGGATCGGCGACAACGTACATTGCTCCATACATCCGTCGCCAGTGTCCAGGGTAGGTACAGACGTACGGATAGATTCCTTCCAGTTGCGGTGCTGCAAAGAAAATCGCATCAGTCTGCCCCGGCTGCAGGAGTCGGCTGGCAGCTAGAATGCTGTCTGTCGCCGGAATGAACTGTCGGTTGGCAGCATCCGCATCTCTTCCGGTTGTTTCCGCAAGTTCGCCAACTTCGGCAAGTGTCCCCGGTCGAACAATTGCGAGGTTGTGGGGCATCCGGTCTGTATTGGCCAGTTTCAGGACTACCGGGCTGCCGGCTCGGACAACCAGCATCTCGCGATCGTAGATCATCCGTTCTTCCACTGTGCCCAGCTCAATCACAGGGACGACAACGGCAGCCAGCTTCGATTCAAAGCTCTGCAAAGTGGGGCCCTGCAGTTTTCCTTTCACAACATCTGCCAGTGCCAGAACAACATCAGCGGTGGCATCGTTGCGTTCCCGGGCCGGGCGGCGAGCCAGCCAGTCGACGCAGATCGTCCCGATGTCATCGGCTGCGGAATCTTTCCACGCCGTGACAGGCAGGCCGGCCAGTGCAGACAATGCCGTGGCAACCGACTGTTTGTTCTGCAGCATGCGAATGAGCAGCTGCACCTGCTGCTCCTGATTGATCGGCAAACCAACGAGGGTACTGACGGCCAGTTCCTGTAGAGTGCTGTCGGCTGTAGTGACCAGAGCTTCCAGCGGTAATGCCTGGCGTTCAATACCCGGGCCTGTCCATTGCAGTGACAGTCCGTCACCTCCGCCGTTGTCGTAGTAGGTGACGGTCAGCGGGTGCAGGCCGGCTGCCAGTGTCGCGGTCGCCTGCTTTTCAGTCATTTCGTGCAGTCCGTCATGGTTGATGAGCAACTCCCCATCAAGGTACATCCGGGAACCGTCATCACTGCTCAGGAAGAACTGGTATTCCCCACTGATTGGGATCTGCAGGTGACCACGGAACCGCAGGGCAAAGGCGTCTCGCTGCGTCAGGATGGGCTGGTCAATCACAATTGCCGTGGCGGTTCCGCTGGCCTGCGGCTGCAGCGGTTCCAGCGTTTCAATGGCAACATTCGTCTGGTGCGGCGCAAAAAAGTCGACTGCGAGTCCAGGAGTCACCCGGATTGTCTCATCGCCCGCACCCGGAAGATCCGGAATCCGCTGCAGCAGGATGGTGACCAGACTTTGTTGCGCGGCCCTGTTGGTGACCAGTGCAGCAGCTGCAAAGATTTCCCGCCACTCCAGACTGCCCTGCTCTCCTGCCCTGATGACCGCCGTGGCCGCGCCATCTGCATTCATCCATGCCGCGATACAGACACGTCGTGCTTCTGCTGATCCCGCTGTGCTGGCAATTGCTGCGATGCGGTCTCGAACTCGCTGCAGTTGATCCACCGGCTGATCCGCGAGCAGACGCACCAGGCTGTTGAGGGCGCTTGTGCCTGCTCGTTCATGCAGTTCCTCAATCAGCTCAAACAGCTGTTCAATTTCCGCTTTCTTTCGAGCCGCTGCGAGGCCGCTGAGTGCTTTCTGCAGAACTTCCACGGGCACACTGTCACGAGTCAGAATTGCCCGATAGACACCCTCAGATGGTTCCATCAGCTGCAAATCTGCGAGACTGGCTCCGGAAAGTGCCCAGGCCTGCGCCGCAGGGGTGAGCTTGCGGCCTGCTGCAAGCGTCTGACGTACAGCCTGCTGCAGGTCAATCACGCGACGTGCTTCATCAATGACAAACGTCAGTTGTTCATCCTGTTCTGTCTGAATTGCTCGAAACAGGATCTCTGCCGCCAGTGGTCCGCGCGTGAACGATGCTGCCACCACGGCATCCGCGCGTACCTGAGCATCAGGATCTGCTGCCAGTCTGAGCAGTTGCTCCTCAAAGGACGCGGGGGTTCGGCCGGAGGCAGTGACTTCGTCAAATGCAACGGGGGTTGCGGATCTGCGGCGATCGACAGCTCCCACGGCAGGAGCCGACGGCGTCAGGGAGATGTCCCGGGCGATATCGCGCAGCACACGCAGTGCGGCAGCGCGGGCGTCCGCAACTGGAGAATCGAGCAGCTGTTCCAGCAGGTCGTAGTCGGTCTGTCGCACACGCACTGTGGCCCAGAGCAGTTCGAGCAGATTGCGTGCGTCTGCGGGCGCTGTAACGTCCAGCGATTGTTTTCCTGCTGCTGTGGCCGCCAGTACTTCGGTCACGTTGCGGCGGCTGAGTTCCAGGCGAGCGCGGTATCGTTCGGCCAGTGTCGCGCTGGATAATGCATTCACCACCTCGGTCGTTGATGCAGTGGTGAGCTGCAGATTCTTCTGCAGCGAGCGATTGGTTGCCGTGACGCGGTAGATTCGTCCGTGCAGATGGTCGCGGCTGGGGTCACGCAGATTGTGCTGCATGTGGCCGATCAGTGGGTTCTGCCAGTCCAGCACATACAATGCTCCATCGCCGCCAATTTCCAGATCACTGGGGCGGAAATTGGGATCCGATGAATACAGAATCGGCTCCGTTTCCACGGCAAAAAAGCCGGCACCGCGTTTCTCAAATTCATACTGTGTGATGCCCTGAAATCCGATCACATTGGCAATCAGCAGATTGCCGCGGTTGGCTTCCGGGAAGTGCTCACTGTCCAGAATCGTGATTGCGGGCACGGGGCGGACGCGTTTTGTGTACAGCTGTCGCGGAGCCCCTCGGCCGGGGATGGCGATGTGATTTCCTGTTCCACCGGTTCCATCCGTAGCAAACTGATTGCCCCACTGGTCGAACACATCGCCATGCGGGTTCGGTCCGACAGGAAAGTGAAAGTTGATGTCGAAGGTTTGTGGATCCCACTCGTAGACGCCTGCTCCACCGGTTCCATAGCGCTTTGTGGTGCCCCACGGCGTCTCAAAGTTTTCCGCATGAAAGATACCGCGGCTGAAGTAAAACTTTCCGCCGGGGCTCATGACGAAGGCGTTGGCCGTGTGATGCGTATCGGCCGAATCCAGTCCGTGGAAAATGCGTTCTCTGATGTCTGCACGATCGTCGCCGTCCAGATCTTTCAGGAAGAAGATGTCCGGAGCCATTGCCACCAGGACGCCACCATTCCAGAACTCAAACCCGGTCGGGTTGTGCAGTCCGTCGGCGAAGGTAATGCAGCGGTCGGCAACTCCGTCTCCGTCGTCATCCGGAAGGATGAGCAATTTGTCGTTCATTGCTTCGAGCGGATTCCAGTGCGGGTAGGTTGGCCATGCGGAAACCCACAGCCGTCCGTCGGGGTCCACCGCACTCTGCACCGGATTCACAAGGTCTGAGAACATTTCTTCGGAGGCGAACAGATTGACCTGCATGCCGGAATGCACTGTCATCTTTTCAATTGCCTGCTTGCCGCCGAGGAACAGATGACGCCCCTCGTCCATGCGCCCCGGTTTGTTGGTCTGTACGGCCAGTGGTCCGGGCAGATTTGTGTCAGCGGGCTCGATTTGTTCACCGCGCGCGGCTGCGTGAATGACGTTATCCCGATTCGCCGTCATCGCCTCCAGAATCGCCAGTTCCTGCTGCATGACTTCGAAGTTTGTCTGCCCCCCCACAAACCGCAGACTGGAACGCCCCCCGAAGACGCTGTAGCCGTCGGTTGCGCGGTACACGTTATGCCAGCAGAGGTTCTTCTTCAGAACAGCGGCACGGATTGACCGCAGTCGTTCGGGGTCGGGGGCCCTGCCTGCAGGAATCAGGGCTGAGATGATCACGTCAGCGACGATACGGTTTCCATGATCGTTGAGATGCACGCCGTTGATCGTCAGTTCCGGATGAACCGAGTCGGTCTGTGGGTTGACTTCTGAACCGAATCGGTCGCGGCGGATTCCTGCCAGGTTATGAATCTGACTTGTGTCATAATTACGGGCAGCGACGGCAGCAATGGTTGGGGCGAACAGATCCACAAAGGCGACATTCTGCTCCGCTGCAATGGCCTGCATTTCGCTGACATACTTCTGCAGACGAGTATTGATTTGCTGACCATCCGGCAGAGACGGAAGCTGCAGGTCTTCATAGCAGGTCGGGGAACAGAGCAGCACGCGGGGGGGATTGTGACTATTGAAGCTGGTGTTCTGCAGTTGTGACAGCCAGTCAGTGAGCTCCTTGCGAAAGGCCGGCAGACCTGCTTCACCGGCCCATGATTCGTTGTACCCGAAGCAGGCGATGACCACGTCGGCTCTGACCTTCTGCAGCCATTCTTCCGGAGTACCAAAGTTATCCGATCGCGGTCGCGTCGTGATGGTGTCGCCGCTGAACCCCAGGTCACGAACGATCAGTCTGTGCTCGGGCAGATGGTAGTGCAGGAGCGACTCCAGCCAGGCTGCGTGCTGCATCCGATCGGCAAGCGTATTTCCGACGATGGCAATGCGGTCACCGGGCTGCAGTTGAATGTCGTCCGCGAAACTCTGCGGGAAGAACAGTTGTGGCAATCCCAGCACAAGCAACAACAGTCCGGTGACAGCTCGGAAAGAGTAATGCGAAGTTGAGGACACGGTGAGCTCCGGGATGTGGTGGATCGGACCGCGAGAAAAAGCAGGGATTCGGAGCTTCTCAGGTTGTGGCAGTGAGTCAAGTGCATGTGACGGATGAGATGCAGTGAAAAGTACTGCGTGAATCCGAGGAAAACAGCTCATGGATTCGGCCACTGGCGCTCAGGGCTGGCCGGGAGCGAGACACAAATCATTTCCCCGGACCTTTCTCAGCCAGTGTTTTGATCAGTCAATGTTTCCAAAGGGCAACATCGGGAACCCGGTGCCACCCACTTTCGCCGGTCCCGCCGGATCGGCGGCTGGTGACTTCGTCGATTGGTGGAGTGCCAGTCGTGCTGCGTTGACCACGACTGAGAATGCCGCGCAGGTTCCGGTCTATGTTGCGAAAACGCAACACCCACCCGTGCCATCCACTATCGCCGGTGCCATCCACTTTCGCCGGTGCCCACTGTTGCCGGTCCGCCGGATCGGCGGCTGGTGACTTCGTCGGTTGGTGGAGTGCCAGTCGTGGTGCGTTGACCACGACTGAGAATGCCGCGCAGGTTCCGATCTATGTTGCGAAAACGCAACACCCACCCGTGCCATCCACTATCGCCC
>JALQUR010000079.1 GCA_023260695.1 Planctomycetaceae bacterium | reverse complement strand
TCCCGTGGGATCAGGCGCAGGCAGGATTGCATGAGGCATTGAAATCGGAAGACGAGCTGCAGCGATACTGGGGACTGATTGGCTGCAGTTCCTTTGGCGAGCAGGCGGCAGGAATGGCAGAGCTGGTGTTGCAGCTGGCGGACGCGGATGATTCGCGACTGGTGCGGATGCGTGCCGCGGAATTTCTGGGGCTCATCGGTCAACGGGATCCGATGCCGGTGCTGGCGGAACTGCTGCGGCAGACTGAAGACCCGGTGGAAGCGGATCTGATTCTGAATTCCGTGGTGCTTCTCCGCGATCATGCACCGGGCTGGAAATTTGACATGCAGTTGCTCCGGGGAACTCGCTGGCTGACGGCAAAGAATGGGCAATTTGAACGTCGGATTGCCTATCTGCGGGGTGATGATCTGTAAACGCAGTGCGGCTGCGCTGGAAGCATTGATCCGCGGCTGTTGTGCCGGTTGATTCCTCCCGGTGGCTTGTTGCCTGATGCGGAGTGCGGAATGAGCACGTCGGACAGGTTGACGCCCACCGGAACAGTCAAAGGGGAGACAGATGATGTCCGGAGATCGGTCTGGAAACCTGCAGTCTGCTGTGGCTGGGGTTGCTCAGACACCCATCCGCTCTCGGGTGATCGCCTGGTTTTCTTCCGCCGCGGCGATCGCCTACCTTTGCCGCACGTGTCTGTCAGTGGCAGAGATTGAAGTGCGGGAGACGCTGCAGCTGACAGAAGAGCAGATGGGCTGGATTCTGGGCCCGGCGTTCTTCTGGGTGTATGCGCTGGGGCAGATTCCGATGGGCTGGCTGGGCACTCGGATGGGAGCGCGGCTGCTGATTCCGTTGCTGGCCTGCGTGTGGTCGATGGGCACGATGTGTATGGGACTTTCTGGTTCCATGGCGGCAATTGTGGGATTTTATGCCCTCGTCGGGATTGCTCAGGCGGGGCTCTTTCCGGCGGCGACATCGGGCTTTTCGGTGTGGCTGCCCACGACGGAACGGGGCCTGGGGAGCGGAATACTCGGCGCCAGTATGTCTCTGGGGGGAGCGATTGCCGGAGCGTTGACGGGGCGTTTGCTGCTGAAAATGGAATGGCAGACCATCTTTCAGCTTTACGGTGTTGTGGGATTGTTCTGGGCTGCGGGGTTTTACTGGAACTACCGCAATTGTCCGGAGGAACATGCCGGCGTTTCGGAGCGCGAACGGGCACTGATTCGCGGGAAAGTCTGTGCTGACGATGCAACGAGTGCGAAAAGTGGGAGCAGCGATGCGGGGGCAGGCAGCGACCGAACGGCGGAGGGGAAAATCTTTGCTCAGCTGATGCAAAGTCCGGCGATGTGGTGCATCTGCGGGCAGCAGTTCTGTCGAGCGGCCGCGTACCAGTTTTTTTTCACCTGGTTTGTGACCTGGTTGCGTGAGGCACGGGGAATGTCCGTGGAGGCGTCGGGTGCACTGATGACGTTGCCGCTGCTGGCGACCGTTGTTTCAGCCATGACTGGTGGCTGGGCATCGGATCTGATCCTGCGGAGAACGGGAAGTCTGCGCTGGTCGCGGCAGGGGATTTCCGCGGTGACACTGGTGCTTTCCGCATGTCTTGCGGTGGCCGCGATTGCCATTCCGGAAACGCGTCTGGCGGTTGTGGTGCTCAGTCTGGCGGTGTTTTGTGCCAATATTGCGGCACCATGTTCCTACGCGGTCACTATTGATCTGGGTGGTCGGCATGTGGCACTGGTGTTTGCGGTGATGAATATGGTGGGGAATTTTGGCGCAGGCTGGCTGCCGTGGTTTGTACCACGACTGCGTGAATGGGTGGACTTCATAAAGAGATGAAAGCAACTTCATATATTATGATTATTGCTTCTTTAGCATTAGCAGGAATTTTC
>JALQUR010000070.1 GCA_023260695.1 Planctomycetaceae bacterium | reverse complement strand
CATCCGATGCGGAACTTGGTGAAGATCTGGGTGAAGGTGAAATCTCCGGCGAGATTGGAGCGATCGTGGAAGGCTATGGGGCCGCCATGGGCATCATCACTCAGGAAATCGTCCGCATGATGCGGAACAGTCGCGTCACAGTGATCTGGCTCTTCGACGAATCGGGAAGCCTCGAAGACGACCGCCGCGAAATTCGCGAAAACTATCAGCGCGTCTACGAAGAGCTGGGTATTGCCACCGCCCAGGACGAAGACCTGCGAAAAACGGGCGGCGATGCCCTGCTCACCGTGGTTGCCAGCTACGGGGCCGGGATCAATGAACACACCGTTCGCCCCACCTCTGAAATTGACAAAGTGAAGGAAGCGATTGATCGCGTTCCGGTGGACCAGAGCGGTCAGGAGAACATGTGCAATGCGATCGCCCGGATGATCAACAAGTACAAGGTGCAGGCGATCCGTGGAAAACGCAAACTGGCAGTGATCGTTGTGTCGGACGAATCGGGCGACGACGGTGCTTTTGTGGAACAGGCTGTCGCAGAAGCACGTGCTGCCAAAGCGCCTGTGTACTTCCTCGGTCGTGAAAGTACCTTCGGCTATCCCTACGCCCGTCAACGCTGGGTCGACGAACCCACCGGCGAAGAATTCTGGGTGCAGATCCGTCGTGGACCGGAAACACCGTTCCCCGAATGCCTGCAGTGGAACGGCATGCATGGTCGCTGGGACGTGCAGAATGCTGGCTTCGGTCCTTACGAACAGGTTCGCATCGCACACGAAACCGGCGGCATTTTCTTTGTCCTGCCAGGCGAGGAAGAATCGCTCGTCGGTGGTGATTCCATTGAACGCCGCAAGTACGACTTTCTCTCCATGCGGGAATATCAGCCGGACCTCGATTCTCGCCCGGAATATGCGCAGGTCCGCACCAACAGCGACTTCCGCAGAGTTCTCTGGGATGTCATCGCAACCCTCAACCCGAACGAGGAAAAGCTGCTCTTCCCGAAACACGACGCGCTGCTGAATATCAAACGCGAACATTACCCGCTGCTGCCGCCCGCATTCAAAGCTGAGGCTCTGCAGCAGGTTGGCAGAGCGTTCCGGTCCTTCCAGCTCACCAATCAGGGCATCGCCATGCTGGAAAGCATCAGGCCCCTGCGTGACCGGGAACCCTCCCAGCGCTGGCGGGCCAGCTATGACCTGGCCACCGCACAGCTTTACATTTTCCGACTGCGGCTGTACCAGTTCCTGCTGGCGATGGATCAGCACGCCAACAACATGCCTTTGCCCAAGGATCCCAAATCCAACGAATGGAACTTCTGGTGGGGGGGCCAGCCGATCGTGCCCGATGATGAACAGTTCAAACGGCTGGCAGATGCGTTCAAAATGGAAGCCTCGCGAGAAGAGTACCTGGCGATGGTGGACAAGGAAGTCGCAGAAGCGACAGAACGTCTGCAGGCAGTCGCCGCCGATCACCCGGGTACGCCGTGGGCGCGTCGGGCTGAAACAGAGCTGGGACTTGGCTTCGGCTTCCAGGTCGGTGATCGACTCTGGGATCCTTCCGGACGCCGCAGCGAAGCAGCCATGCGAGTCCCCAAACTGTAAGCCCCTGTGGCAACTTTTACGATGCCGGAAGAACATTTCGACGTTGTTGACGAACACGATCAGGTGCTGCAGCAACTGCCGCGTTCCCAGGTGCATCGTCAACAGTTGCTGCACCGCGCTGTCCACGTCTTCCTGTTTCGCAGCGACGGGCGACTGCTGATTCACCGACGCACCGACAGCAAGGAGGAATTTCCTTCGGTCTGGACGTCTTCCTGTTCGGGGCACGTCAGCGCCGGCGACGACTACGACACCACAGCTCCGCGTGAACTGCAGGAAGAACTGCAGGTGTCCGTGCAGTCCCTGAAGCCGCTTCACAAATTCGCCGCCTGTGCCGACACCTCCTGGGAATTCACGGTGCTTTACGAAGGCCACAGCGACGCCACTGTGACCCCGGATCCGGAAGAGATTGCAGACGTCCGGGAACTATCCCTCGCTGAGATTCACGCGTGGCTGCTGCAAGCTCCGGAAGAGTTCAGCCCTGCTTTCCGGTTGCTGTTTGACTGGTACTGGGATACACGGATACGCGAACAAGGATGAGGCTGCTCTTGCCTTGCTCGATTACTTCCGTGAGAACTATACCAAGATTGAAGAGC
>JALQUR010000049.1 GCA_023260695.1 Planctomycetaceae bacterium | reverse complement strand
GCGGGAGCCGGTGGTCAACAAGCCAGGGTCCACATTTCGGTACAACACTCCGGCGACATACATGCAGTCAGCAATCGTGCAGCAGGTGACAGGTCAGACGGTTCGTGATTATCTGCAGCCGCGGCTGTTTGATCCGCTGGGGATTGAACAGCCCACGTGGGATCAGAGTCCCCAGGGGATTTCCATTGGCGGCTACGGCCTGTATCTGCGCACGGAAGACATTGCAAAGTTCGGTCAGCTGTATCTGCAGCGGGGGAAATGGCAGGGCAAGCAGCTGATCCCCGCGGACTGGGTGGCGCTGGCAACTTCAAAACAGGTCGACAACGACAAGGCGCCGAGTGCCGGGAATCCTGACTGGCGACAGGGTTATGGGTTTCAGTTCTGGAGATGTCAGCATGGTGCATTCCGCGGTGATGGCAAGGACGGTCAGTTCTGCATAGTGCTGCCGGAGCAGGATGCCGTGATTGCCATCACTGCAGAGACCGGCAATATGCAGCGGCAGCTGGATCTGGTCTGGAAGCATCTGTTGCCGGCCTTTGGGGCTGATCCGCTGCCAGAGGATGCTGAGCAGCAGCAGCGGCTCCAGAGTCTGCTCAGAGGACTGAAGCTGCCCGATCCGCTGGTGCAGACACCACAGCATGTCGGGCCGCCGCAGTTGCCGCTGCACGCCACCACGAATCGGGGGTTCCAGGGGATCCCCAGTCTGGCCGTGAGCCCGGCAGGTCGGCTCTGGGCCAACTGGTATGCCGGAATCTCTCCTGGGGAGGACCAGAATAACTATGTTGTGCTGTCCACCAGTGGAGATGATGGCAGGACGTGGCGTGAAGTGCTGGTCATTGATCCGGACGGAGCAGGTCCGCTGCGGACATTTGATCCGGAGCTGTGGATGGCACCGACCGGGCGTTTGTTTGTCTTCTGGACACAGGCGGAGGGCCATAATGGAACGGTGGCCGGTGTCTGGTGCATGCATACGGATCAGCCCGATTCGGAGACACCGGACTGGAGTCAGCCGCGACGAATGACGGACGGCGTGATGATGTGCAAACCCACAGTATTAAGCAATGGAACGTGGGCGATGCCGGCATCGACATGGCGGGATACGGATTCCAGCGCGCGGATGCTGATTTCCAGGACACTTGGTCGCAGCTGGGATCTGTACGGTGCGTGCAATGTGCCGGAAGCAGATCGTGCGTTCGATGAACACATGATTGTGGAACGCGGGGATGGCGGACTGTGGCTGCTGGCACGCACGAAATATGGGATTGGTGAGAGTATCTCAACAGACGGTGGTAAGACGTGGCCGGATCTGATGCCGTCGAAGATCGCTCACCCGAGTGCTCGGTTCTTCATCCGCCGGCTGCAGTCCGGAAACCTGCTGCTGGTCAAACACGGTCCGATCGGCGAACGCACTGGCAGGTCGCAGCTGACAGCGTTTGTTTCCACTGATGATGGAACTACCTGGAGCAACGGACTGTTGCTGGATGAACGAAATGGTGTTTCCTATCCGGATGGACAGCAGACTGCCGACGGACAGATTCGGATCATTTACGACTTCAACCGTCGCAGTGAGCGTCACATTCTGCTGGCTTGTTTTCAGGAACAGGATGTGGTCGCCGGTAAGGACGTCAGCGGTACGGTGCGTCTGCGGCAGCTTGTGAGTGATGCGGATGGCGGGGAGCAGGTGGCGGCTGACGATCGCAGGCGGTGAATTTGCAGGTTTGAATTCACAGGTTGGAATTTGCAGGTTTGAATTCGCGGTTTTGAATTTGCAGTTTTGAATTCGCAGGCGGTGACTGTTTCCCCGTTTGTTGTACCGGTCTGAGACGCAGTTGGCGTGGGTGCCGAAAACCGGGCGGAAAGAAGCGGGCACTCACAGGTTGGAGAATTGAGATGAGACGACGGCACTGTCAGCCGATTCTGTTGTTTTTTGCGGCGTTTGGGTGTGCAGCGGCGATGGCTCAGAATCCTGTGTCGCCGCCGGCAACAGCCCCGGCGATCAACCCTTCCATCAGTCGCATCGCTTTCGGTTCCTGCTCAACTCAGGATGAGCCGCAGCCGATCCTGCGGACAGTGACTGACTGGCAGCCGGAGCTGTTTATCTATCTGGGCGATAACATCTACGGCGACACTCGGGACATGCAGCTGCTGCAGGCGAAGTATGAGAAGCTGGGGTCTCGACCGGAGTTTCAGCAGCTGCGTGCATCAATGCCCGTCATTGCGACGTGGGACGACCATGACTATGGGGAAAATGATGCCGGCAGAGAGTATCCGTTCCGCGAGCAGTCGAAGCAGATCTTCCTGAGATTCTGGAATGAGCCGGAGCAGAGTACGCGGCGGGAGCATCCTGGAATTTACACCAGTTATCGGTTTGGCGACCTGGGCAGCGGGCAGTCACTGCAGATCATTCTGCTGGATACGCGGAGCTTCCGTGATCCACCGCTGAAAGCTCCGTTCAGTTCGTGGAAGAACGACTATCTGCCCGATACAGATCCGCAGAAAACGCTGCTGGGTGCAGAGCAGTGGGAGTGGCTGAAGCAGCGATTGCTGGAGCCAGCTGACCTGCGAATTATCGGCAGCAGCATTCAGTTCGGACACGAGTACAATGGGTGGGAGTCGTGGACAAATTTTCCGCGGGAACTGATGCGAATGGTCAGTCTGATCCAGGAGACACGTGCGGAAGGTGTCGTGTTTATTTCCGGTGATGTGCACTGGGGAGAACTGTCACGCCTGCAGGTTCCTGGTGGTTATCCATTGTATGATCTGACTGCCAGCGGACTGAATCGCGACTGGGAATATGTTGAACCCAATGGCAATCGCATTGGTGAAGCGTGTATGGATTTTCATTTCGGAATGATCCATATCGCGTGGGGGGCGTCCCCATCGGTACAGTTGCGCGTGCATGACATGACCGGGCGTGCTCGCGTGCGACGCACCGTGCGTCTGAGTGAGCTGAAATTTCGAGAACAGTGAATTGCGGACTTGCCGACGGTACAGCCAGTCATTTTCAGATTGTGGATTGCAGGGAGAATGATGATGCAGAAGCTGGTGATCTGGCTGGGAATTCCGGTTGCCATCTTTCTGAACCTGGTCGGCTGGGTGTACTGGTACTGGATGCTGGCCCCGCATCAGCTGGCAGCAGACGTGCAGTACGGCGTTCGTGACCAGAAGCCGCTGATGATGGACGTCTTTACTCCACCGGAAGCGAATGGTGCCGGTGTTCTGTTCATGGTGAGTGGCGGCTGGAAGTCAAGTTCCGGTCCGACGCAGTCCACGCTGCTGGCACCGTTTCTGCGCAGCGGTTACACGGTGTTCGCCGTGAAGCACATTTCTCAGCCCGAGTGCACTGTCAGCAATATCGTGAAGGATGTGCAGCGAAGTGTGCGTTACATCCGCCTGCATGCCCAGCAGTATCAGGTTGATCCGCAGCGACTTGGTGTCGTGGGCGGAAGTTCTGGCGGTCACCTGTCGCTGATGCTTGGAACCTGTTCCGATGACGGCAACCCGAATGCGGAGGATCCCGTTGAACGGGTTTCGTCCGCTGTGCAGTGCGTGGCCTGCTTTTATCCGCCGACAGATCTCCTGAATCTTGGATCGTCGACTGAGAATCCTGGCGATGGAGGACCGCCAAAGAGTTTTCGCGAGGGCTTTGGGAAACGCGCTGAGACACTGGAAGAGTGGCAGGTACTGGGACGTGAGCTGTCGCCCATTTATCACATTACACCGCAGATGCCTCCCACATATATTGTGCACGGTGACGCGGATACGCTTGTACCTGTGGATCAGTCGGAGCGTTTTGCTCAGGAAGCGAAGAAGCATGAGGCTGTCGTACGACTGGAGATCCGTCCCGGGAAGGGGCATGGGTGGCCGGGGATGCTGATGGACATCGTCCGATTTGCGGCGTGGTTTGATGAACATCTGCTCGATTGACGCTGAGCTGATTTCGTAATTCCGCTGCTGCAAGCAGAGTGGCGAGCGGGGACTGGGCCGCCAGTTCGTGTCCCCAACGAACAGGGCAGGACCGGGCAAGGCAGGACCGGGCAGGGCAGCAGTACCCCGGGCAGAATTCCCTGCGCCGGCCAGCAGCAAGTGAATCCAGTGTCTGAAGTTCTGATGGTCAGCCGAGTGGCTGTCTACGGTGGTTCCAGTCGTTTCTACTGGACGACATCGCGTGTTGAGCGACGCTGTCTGATGAGCTACAGCGTGTGATTGATGCAGGAATGCAAGATGCAGGAATTCAAGATGCTGCAATGCAAGATGCTGCAATGCAAGATGCTGCAATGCAAGGGGTATCTGAACACGCGTGCAGCAGCGTGGCTTAAAAAAGGCTGCAGTCACGTACCATCAACGCTCTGCAGATTACCTGCAGTTGGGGTATTGACGGGTGAGTCTGCTGCGACTGCAGCCTTTGAACTCTGTGGTAGACTACTGGCTTCCCGGCCCTGGATTTCCCCGCCGCGATTTCTGCGGCAAAAGCGAAATACGGAAAGTCCTGATCAAGCGATAAAGTGTCAGTGGAGCACAAGTGTCTGCTGCAGGCGAACAGTTGGGGTGACGCACGAATCGTGCCAGGCAACCCATGATGAATAGAAGATAATTGGGTGGATAAATTGGTTTTTATTCAGGTTCGGCAAATTGTAGCGAATATGATGATTGCTTGAGTCAGGTATGCACTGTGGCTGGCGAATTGGGCAGCCGTGTGATTCGAATCCGTCGTCCTGATTGGGGTTGGACGCTTTTGTGACAAGGATGCTTGTT
>JALQUR010000009.1 GCA_023260695.1 Planctomycetaceae bacterium | reverse complement strand
CGGATGAATATAGACATGTGCAAAGGGAACGTCGCCCATGTTGTACAGGCCGGTGAGCACCATGCGGGCGACCCACAACGTGATAATGTCACGGGATGTCACCAGAACCGAACCGGGATAGAAGTACGGCAGCACCGTGTTGCTGTCCGATCCGCCACCGCTCGGATCACCCGCCAGTGGAGGATTGCGATCCGTATTCGGCCACCCCAGAGTTGCATGCGGCCACAACGCTGAACTGAACCACGTATCCAGAACATCGTTGTCCTGAGCAAACCCGGCAGCATTCAGCCGCTGCTCCAGCTCTTCATTGCCACCATCCACGCACACCAGAATCAGCTCTTCGCCGGCCTGCAGGCCTGGAGCAAATCGAGCTGCGAGGCGGCCGGTATACTCGTCCGCCAGCACAATCTGATCGTCGTCCGTAATGCTGGCACCGAAGCCAGCCAGCCCTGCAACTCGACCCGCACCCTCACCCGCAACTGCCATCCAGACGGGAATTCGATGTCCCCACCAGAGCTGGCGGCTGATGCACCAGTCGCGTTTTTCTGACAACCAGTCGAGATAGGTCTTTGTGTAGCGATTCGGGAAGAATCGCACCCGCCCGTCTTCCACGGCGTCCATCGCCGACTGCGCCAGCTGGTCCATCTGTACAAACCACTGGTCACTCAGAAATGGCTCGATCGGTGTCTTGCTGCGATCGCTGTGCATCAATGGAATCACGCGATCTTCCACGCTTTCCAGATGTCCCAGCTCTTCCATGCGAGCGACAACAGCCTTGCGAGCCTCCGGACAGGTCAGCCCTTCGAATGCACCGCCATTCTCGTTGATCGTGCCATCCGGATTCAGGATGTTGATCATCGGCAGGTCGTTCCGCAACGCACAGGCATAGTCGTTCGGATCATGGGCGGGCGTTACCTTTACGGCACCGGTCCCCAGTTCCCGATCAGCCAGCAAAGCGTCGGCAATCACCGGAATCGTCCGGCCAGCCACCGGAATCAGCACCTGCCTGCCCACAATGTCTGCGTAGCGTTCGTCCGACGGATGCACACACACTGCAGAGTCGCCGAGCATGGTCTCCGGGCGAGTTGTGGAGAAGCTGATCTTCTGACCAGTCGGATTGCCCGATTCATCCACCACCGGGTAGTTCATCGTCCAGAAGCTGCCCGCAACGTCCTCGTGAAAGACTTCGTCGTCTGCCACCGCCGTCTGCAGGTACGTATCCCAGTTCACCAGACGCTTGCCGCGATAGATCAGACCATCGCTGAACATGCGGAAGAATGTTCGCCGCACTGCCGCGCTGCAGACGTCATCCAGAGTAAATCGCACGCGACGCCAGTCACAGCTGGAACCAATCTGCTGGAGCTGATTCAGAATTCGCGCTTCGTATTCATCCTTCCACTTCCAGATACGCTGCACCAGCGCTTCACGACCGATGTCGTGGCGCGTCAGTCCTTCCTCCTCCAGCATGCGACGTTCGACGACAGCCTGAGTGGCAATGCCGGCATGGTCAGTGCCAGGCATCCACAGAGCAGACCGGCCCTGCATGCGACGCCAGCGCGTGAGCAGATCCTGGACCGTTCCATTCAGACAATGCCCCATATGCAGAGCACCGGTCACGTTCGGCAGCGGAATCATGATCGTGTGCTGTTCCCGCGCCGGATCCGGTTCTGCATTGCAGTAGCCGTTGTCCAGCCAGTGCTGAACCCAGTGATTTTGAGCTGCGGATGCGTCGTATGTTTTGGCAAGTTCTGTCGACATGAGCTACCAGAGATCTGCTGGAAATTCCGTATTTGCGGGCAGGGACACAACCCCTGCTCCACCCTGGAAAAGTCCCGGATGGTAACACCTGAACCACGATTCTGCAGCGAAAGATTTCCAGCACTCGGGTTTGCTCAATTCAGGGAGCCGACTGCAGGGGCTCCAGCAGTTCCCGGTAGACCGCCAGCGTCTGCTCCAGCGTCTGCTGGAGCGGATACGGACAACTGGCGTGCGGAGCCTGGATCTGCCCCTCCAGAATGCCCCGAATAACGCTCATCAGCGCCTGCCGATCACCGGCCGGGACGGCCCCTGCCGCCCAGCACTTCTGCAGCAGATCCCCGGCTCCGCCCTGATCCCACGCCACAACTGGCCGCCCCATACTCAGCGCTTCGGCCACAACCAGCCCGAATGATTCCGGCTTCGTCGGCAACGAGAGCACAACATCTGCCGCTGCATACAACTCACGCAGATCCGCTCGCTGCGGTGCAATGGCAACGCACTTGCCAATCCCCAGCTGATCCGCAAATTCCCGCAGGCCGGCGACATACGCCAAATGCCGGCTGCAGTCGCCCACCATCAGGCCGAAGACATTGCGGCCCTCCTGAATCAGTTTCGCCATCAGCTGCAGGAAATCTTTCTGTCCTCGAGCTCTGCTCATCCGTGCCGGGAACAGAAGCAGTCTGCGATCGACAGCCTGCGGAAACTCTGCGAAGAACGAACGCATCCACGCGTCCGACGCGACATAATTCGCCGGAAACAGCCTGGTATCCACACCACGCGGAATCACCCGAATTCGTCCGCGATCCGCATCAGGATAAGCTGCACACAGATGCCGCTGAGCTGCCTCCGAGACGGCGATGACGCGATCTCCTCGCACCATCACCCGACTCCAGATTCCCGGGCGATTCAGGCCATGGACCGTTGTCACGACCTGCGGGCGATTCGCAGCCGGCAGCGTTGCCAGCGTAAGCTGCAGCAACCATGCAGGCACACGAGAATGCACGTCAACCAGCCGCACCTGTTCACTCAGCAGCAGCTGCCGCAGACGCGGAATCAGGAACAGTGTCCGCGGCATTTTTTCGCCAGCCGGCAACAACTCATGTCGCACACCAGACCGTGTCAGCTCCGGCACCAGACCACCACCGGCAGAGACTACCAGCGATCGCCAGCCGGCCTGCTGTACAGCTTTCGCCGTCTGCACAACACAGGTTTCTGCCCCGCCGCCCTGCAGTGCCGGGATCAGCTGCACGATCGTTGCAGGCTGCTGCGTCTGTTTCGTCGGGAATGCTGAAGAATTCACGATGCAGCACCCGCCCGCTCACGCATCCGTTGCTGGACTGCAGGTCACCGCGAAGATTCTGAGCGACCTGCTGCAGAAATCCGCGAAGCCGATCCCTGCAGGATCCAACATGCCTGAAAAAAGAAACTGTTTCTGCGTCACAATGATCCCTGAGACGAATCCGCCGCGGAATTATGTTCAGCAATCCTCTGCGCCAGTTGCTGCAATTGAGGTGAAGTGGCGAATTCGGGAATTGTCAGAAGAATACGCACACGATCCTGCTGCTCATCAAAATAAGGCTGAATCAGCCGCGGATTGTCTGCTTCCTTCTGCAGTTGCTGCAGCATCTCAAATTCATCGCAGGTTTCGCTGAATGCAGGTGGAGTCTGTACAGCGCCGTCGCGCAGATCACGGATCAGTCGCAGCAACTCCTCCTCCGCACGAGCGAGCTGAAAGCCGGACATGGAATTCAGATCACCGCTGATCTGCAGCAGGGAACCCAGCAGTCGATCAACTTCAGCCTGGTTGCCATCGTTTTCAACGCACTGCAGGAACACCGAAATCAGCTGTCGACCTGTCAGCCAGCCCAGCTCATGCCGTGCTTCAGGATCGCTGCTCTGCATGAGCAACGATCGTGCTGCCGACAGGGCCCGTTCACGAGACTCGATTGCACGATCACGTTCTCCCAGATGCTCATAAGCATCGGCAAGATTTCCATGCAGTCTGCAGAGCACCAGCAAGGCATCATCGCTGTCACGAGACCCCGTCGGAAGTTTTTCACCAAATGCGATTCCGAGGTGCAGAGCCGGAATGACCTTCTGCAGTGGCTCCTGAACGGCATGAAATCCGATACCAATGGTATTGCAGATATCCATCAGACTAAGAATGGCTTCCGGGGACTCACCCTGATGCTGGTCGATTATTGACCAGCACAGTTCCATCTTCAGTGACGCAGCCCATTCCTTGTAACCCAGGGATACTGTCTCTCCCTCTGACAGGGAGTCCTCAAGCTGTTTCCGCAGAACTCCCAGATCCGGTCTCTGCTGCGGAAAGACTGTGGCAATTTTCTCCAGCAGCTCGGGTGCACTTCCGCCCTGCAGCCATCGCTGCATCTCGAGCGTAAGTACCCCGTCGCCGGCAGCTCCCTTGTGCAGAGCCTTTACAAGTCGAGCTGACATTTCCAGTGCCCGTTCGGTATCGGCAGCAATCCTTGCCTGCTCGATGCCTTCCAGAAACGACAGGCAACTGCGTCGCAGCCACTCCACGGAACGCTGACGGTCACGATTGGCTCGAACTGCCATCCCCAGCTGGAACTCAATTTCGCCCTCGACGCGGCAAAGGTCCGTGAGCAGCTCAGGCAGATCTCGTCGCTGCTGCAGCGAATCGACCAGTTGTCTGGCCTGCTGACACAGCTGCAGCGGCGGAAAGGAATCTCCCTCAGTCGCGTAATCTGCCATGCTGTAATGCTTCATCTCCAGTGCTGCCTGTGTCACCAGCACCGCCGCCAGCTCGTAATCACGTGCCTGGAGCCGATCACCGGAAACCCAGAATCCGGACTGCAGCTCTTCCAGTGCTCGTCGCGCCTGCAGTACTACGTGCGGTGCTGTCTGCTGATCAGTGAGCATGACCGGCACAAGCCCGCTCTGCAGCCCCCGATCCCACGCTTTCAGACTGTTCTGACGCCAGCCCAGCAGCAATACCAGCAGACCCAGTCCCAGACAGATGGCTGCAGGTCTGGTTACGGCAGACCACCTCGCAGAACCGCCCGTGTCAGGCGGAGACGGGGCTACCGACCGCTCAGCAAACCACGATTCAGCCGCATCCATCCTGGCAAGGTCCGAATCCTCAACAGGCCACCCGCGAACGGCATGCACAGGAGATTCAAGGTCCGTTGAAATCTCGCCAGATCCATCAGGACTGTCACAGTAAGCACGGAACTGCGGATGTTGCTCAAGGAATCGCTCAACCTGCTCACAACGCTCCGGTGTCAACAGGCCCTCGGCGTACAACGCCAGGTCCATTTCAGTAATTTCACCGGCTTCAAAGCTGGCGTCGCTCATTGAAGGACTCCCATCTGTTGCAACACAGCTGTTACCCTCGCTGAACAATCTGCCGCACGCCGGAAAAACTGAGCCTGCTCCAGCCTGGTCAGAATCTGTAATTCCGACAGCTGCGACTGCTCCAGAATACTCTGTTCAGCACTGCAGATCTTCCGGGTCGCCTGCAATGCCGCGGTCTGCCACCAGTGAAACTCTTCGTCTGTGCCGGCGACAGCAAAGCTGTTCAGAACAGTATCCGGCGCGTTGCCCCGGGCAAGTGCGGCGGCACACGCCGCGTACGCAACACAGTCAGTCGGAAGTGGCCCCTGCACAACACCTCGCTCAAGAAGCAACCACGTGACCACAGCACCCCACTCCAGCGCCGACGGTGCAGGCTCTGCCACACCATGATGGATGGCAACCTTGTAGAGCAGATCGGGAGTCCAGCGTTCAAGGTCCGGCTTCAGGCGGATCAACCACTCCCGCTCCGAAGGAAAGTCGAACCGAACGGACATCTGTCGGCTGTTCCGCGTATCCTCGCCCTGACGACTTTGCTCCTGACTTTTCTGCAGCTGCCGATCTGTACCCAGCAATTGCAATACGCGGAGCCGAAAGCAGAGTTTTGCAGCTTTCTCTGTCAGCTCCGCCATTGAGATGTCTGTGGACCACGGCAGGCCTGAGACAGAAGTGCCGCCATCTGCGTCTGCCTCGTCATAAACTCGCAGCTCCTGCAGCGACTCCCCCTTCCGCAAACGACGCTTGCGTTCTCGATTGAGCCACTGGAGTCGATTCTGCCAGATCTGTTGCTCAGACAATGGCACCCTCTGCTGACGCAGAAACCACCAGTCTCCCGAAACGATCAGCCCGTCTTTTCCGCCTACAATCATCCCCTGTGCTCCCCCTGAACCATCTTACGCACGAGTTCAGGCACAAACCTCAGCACCCGCGAAGACCTGATCTGTCTGCGGCGGATCATTGCTGTGGATTCCAGTGAGTTGCCACCTGCGTAAGCATAACCAGAATGCCTGAGCCTCCGCCCGAGTATTCTGAATTGATGGCGCCGAAAACTGGAACATTGAGACCAGCCCGGAACAACATCGGCTCAGACACATGATCGGCTCAGACACATGAAGCGCAATCCTGACCACGCAACCCGAACATTTTCTGACACAGTAACCCACTTCCGGGACCGTGTCCTTTCCAGCTTTGCCGCGTCGACCAGGGCTGCCAGACCTGCCCCCCCGGCTCAGACAGCTTTTGGATCCGGAACTTCAAATCCGGAACGATTCGGATCCTTCAGAAGAACATTGGCCCGATCAGCGTGTTCACCGACATGCCGCTCGCTGTCCGGATCAAAGGTGAGCAGCGGGCCGACGGTGTAGTTCTCCCCGTCCGCAGCAACACCAACCCCGTTCTGCATAATGTCGTGCAACCGACCGAAGTGCTCGGCAGCGTCGGCATTGTCACCAAACCGGCCAGCCTTTGCGTTGAACGGAACCTGTGAACCAAGACGGTACGAATTGTTCATCAGGTGGCCGAGTACACAGCCATAATGCGCATCATAAACATTGCCGTTCGCCATGGACGGGTCCCCGGCGCGACAGGCAGCCACAAAGGCGCCCCAGTTGCCTCCGGGTGTCACCTTGCCCGGTGGAACCTTGACCGCCACACCTTCACCGCTGCCTTTGGCGTAGTACTTCCCGCGAACAATCCGCCCGCCGTCCTCAAAGTAGTATTCGTTTTCCACCTGGTGCTCGTAACCGTCATAGTTGACATTGCGAACATTGAAGAACACATACTGCCCGTTCGGATACTCCGCCATCCCGAACATCGTGTTGGGTGTTTCTCCCTGATCCTTCCACTGGAACCGCCCACCGAGTGCCATCACTCGTACCGGATGTGTCTGGTCCGTATCAAGTGCCCAGCGAGCAACATCGAGCTGATGCGTGCCCTGATTGTTCAGATCGCCGTTTCCGGTCTTCCAGAACCAATGCCAGTCATAATGCACATAGTTGGAATGGAATTCATCAATGACGGCAGGACCTCGCCAGAGATCCCAGTCAAGATTCTCCGGTGGCGTCGTGGTCGACTCCATACCGATACTGCCTCGCGGCTTGCAGCAGTAACCATAGGCAATCTTCAGTCGTCCGAATTTCCCGGCCTGAATTGCTTCGTGCAGCCCCGCCACCCCGGCACTGCTGCGGGTCTGAGTTCCATGCTGAATCACCACGCCATACTTATTCTGGGCTTCAACCGCAACTCGACCCTCAGCAACGTCGTGGCTCATCGGCTTTTCCACATACACGTGCTTGCCGGCCTGCGCTCCCCAGATGGTGAGCAGTGAATGCCAGTGATTCGGTGTTGCAACGGAAATCGCATCAATGCTCTGATCTTCCAGCATCCTGCGAACATCCGACAGCCCCTGACACTTTTCGTGCCCCTTGCCACGCACACGTTCCAGCGCTCGAGCAAGGACACGACTGTCTGGATCAACCACGCAGGCGATTTCCACATTCTCCTGAGAACTCCAGCCGTCAATATGACTCTGACCACGGCCATTAAGCCCGATCACCGCGATCCGCAGTCGCTCATTGGCACCGGTGATGCGACCTGATGCCTGCGTTCCAGTGAGCAGCAGGCTGGCACCCGCCGCTGAACCTGTCTGCAAAAATCCACGACGTGTCAGATCTGCCATGTTCGTCCTCTCCTGAGTTCAGTGAAAAGGTGCTCTGCCAGAGTGCTCTGCCAGGGTGCTCTGAAAGGGTGCTCTGAAAGGGTGCTCTGAAATGCCGATCAGCATGCCATCTGTCAGCCGCCACTCCAATCACACCAGTATGTCAGCAACGGAGACTTTTCGCGACCCCGAACGTCTGCCTGATGATTGTTGTTTTGCTCCTGCTCAAATAACCTCTGCTGTCATTTGTTGCTTGTCACACTGGTGCACGGCCTGCACGGCCTCCTGTCAGAGAGTTTCGAAATGCTGTTGCCAACCACCGTGCTGACACTGTTTCCCTTCCTGCTCCTGGTGAGCCCGCTGCCTGCCGGTGCCGATGATCCAGTTCTGCAGCCACAGGTCACGGAGGTCTTCCCCCCGGGCCTCAATGGCGTCGCTCGCTATCGCATCCCCGGCATGGTTGTCAGCACACAGGGCACCGTACTGGCTTACTGTGAGGC
>JALQUR010000669.1 GCA_023260695.1 Planctomycetaceae bacterium | reverse complement strand
AAAATCAAGCCGGGCATCAGTCGTACCAGCCGAATCATCCACCGCAGCAACCGCTGCACCGTCGGGATCCAGGATCTGCAGATGCACATCTGCGCGGCCACCAATGGCCGTCGACTGTGCCACCACACGGAAGAACTCTCCCTCCCCGACGTCGAAATAAGCTGTCAATGCATCCGCCTCTGAACGAAGGCGTGCTGTCACTGCGCCAGGCACCGGAATGACCTGCGGATCTGCGTTCGCTGCTGCGGAAAATTCCGGGCTTTCTGAAACGGTGAGCTGCACCACATCACTCGCGGCGGCAATTTCAATTCGCTGCCCGGCAGAGGTCACAGGAAACGGCAGCGCTGAAATATTCTTCTCAGCAACTCCTCCGGGTGCGATCACCTGATAGTCCGCCACAGCACCAGGATTGCCTGCCGCCGGTATACACAGACCTCCTCGAATTCCCGGATAAAATGAAAGCCGGTAAACGAACGAGGCATCGCCACGAAAATCAACATCACACAGTTCAACTCGATATTCACGCCCCTTGCTGACGGCAAACGTCACTGCTCCGTCGATGCCTTCAATATCGGCAAAGTTTGTCACCAGCTCACCACTGTCATCGAACACGCGCAGCAAGCCTCGAAACCCAGCTCCGAAGACGCGTGCCATGAGCGTAGCCGTCACAAAACCATCGTGCTCCGCCAGGAATTCATAACGGTCAACTTCCGTGAGGCGACTCAGGCGACCGGAAACAGCAACCGGCAACTCAGCGATCCGCTGCGGCAGATCGCGAGACCGCTGTTCCATGATTTCACGTTCGTCACTGACCAGAAAACGCAGCGGCGCAGATGAGCCGCTCGCATTGGCTGCCTGCCAGTACACCAGCCCCCCCTGATGCTCTGCAGCGACAGCAACTTCGGCCGTCACCTCACGGCAAATCGGCAGTGCGTTCGTTGCTGCTCGCGTCCCCGTCCAGTACGGCGGAGGCGTCAGCAGAAAATCTCCTGCGGCGGCGGCCGGACGAAACTGAATCGTCGAGTCATGCAGAAACCACTGCGTGTCTTCTGTCCAGTCGCAGACCCCCAGTTGCACATTTGTGGTCTGACCGGCAACAACAACTGGCGGAAACATATACGCCACCGTCGGTGCCAGCTGGGCATCTGCCACCGGAGGCAGCATAGCCATCAGCAGAATGGCCGGGAGCAGTCGTCTTCCACAGGCAGATACGCGAAAGCTGTTTCCCGTCCGCGACATTCCACCGCCCCCTTCAGGAATACATTGACTCAGCAGGTCTGCTCAGGCTGGTTCACTGAGCATCCAGCACCATGATCTCCACCTTCCGAAAATCAAGCGGATGGCTTTCAGACTGCAGAGAAATTGAACCTCCACGCAGCAGCAGTGAGTCGCCTGCAGCGAGCTTTCGAGCATCCTCGTCACGTACGTCAAGCTGCGGCTGGTTGTATTCCAGGACAACTTCACCATCGATCAGATGCCGAATGATTTCACTGTTCCGCACTTCAATCTCTGCCGTCACCCATTGTTCTCCGTGGAACGTTGGCGACGTCGAATTGATACAGTGCTGCTGCTTCAGCTCATCCTTCATCACCACATTGGTTCCGGGTGTGCACAGGTTGGAAGTCGTTCGCGGATCCTTGCCATTTCCGCCAAGCAGCTGCACTTCGATGGAAACCGGAAAATCCTGATCCTTCCGCATCGTTGTGGGATCCTGTCCGTGGACCATCACACCACTATTTCGAGTCGCCCAGCCCGGACCTCCCGTGCACTGCTCACCCAGAAATCGGTACTCCACACGAAATCTGTAATTGCTGAAATGGTCACGGAAGAACAAGTGACCGAATCGCTCGCCAAATTCCCGATACCCATCACCCTCATAACGAACCTGCAACAGCCCGTCCTCAACACGAAAGGTGTTCTCGAAGTTCTCACCCAGATCGCAGTAGCGAATCTTTGGAGTCCAGCCTTCGAGGTCCTTGCCATTGAACAGGGAAATCCACTTGTTATGCGGATATCTGCCATCGGCGAATTCCGGCTGGTCAGCAGCAGAAATGATCCCGAACGAAACAACCTGCAACACCAGCAGGGACAATATGAATCGCCTGAACACTGTCATTGTATTCCTCAGTACAGATACGGTTTTGCTCGCCGGCTGCAGCAGATTCGACGCCGGCAACAAATAACGCTATCAAGCCCCGGTCAGTGAAGCAAGCGGCTGCGCTGTGGACATCGAGGGCAACAGTTTTCAGATGGCATTCGGCAAGGGGTTCGATTCAAGGAACCGCAGCGATTCGGCCAGCACCTGATCTGCAGCATCCTCAAACACATAGTGGCCCGCATCCGCAATACGACAGACATCAGCAGACGGAAATCGCCGCTCAAAGCCACTCAGGAATTCTCGCGGAGTAAAGCACCAGTCCCGCATGCCCCAGATCAGCTTGACCGGGTGATCCCTGAACTGCCCAAGGCCTTCCTCCACCTCAGTCAGCACGGCATAACTCCGATGCGCTGAATTCATTGGGATGTCGCGCACAAACTCCTGCATTGCCAGTCGCTGCCCCCAGCTGCTCCACGGGGCCATCAGACCTGCGCAGACAGACGGGCTGAGCGGAATCTCTGCTGCCATCCGGAGCGCTGCGCGAGCAAACAGGCCGAGGCCCTGATTCGCCAGACGGCCGAGCAATGGAATGCGGCAGACAGCGATTCGAAAGGGAATCGCCTGGCTGCGAAAGGCCCCCGTATTCATGAGCACAAATCTGGAAAAACGACCGTACTCCCGACCAGCACAGCCCATCCCGATTGCGCCGCCCCAGTCATGGGCAAACAGTGTTACCTGCTGCAGATCCAGCAACTGCACCAACGACTGCAAACGCCGGATATGTCCATCCAGCGTGTACAGATCGCGATTCTGAGGGCTCTCTGAAAAACCGCAGCCAAGATGGTCGATGGCGATGACCCGATACTGCTGACTCAGGTTCCGGATCAGATTTCGCCACACAAAACTCCAGGTTGGGTTTCCGTGCGCCATCAGCAGCACCGGCCCGCTGCCCTCGTCGATGTAGTGCTGGACCCCCTCGCTGGTGCGAAACCAGCGAGACGCGAACGGGTATTCCTGTTCGAATCCCACTCGCTCACGGGCCCGCCGCAGTGTCGCGGCAGAAACCTCATTCGGCTGTAACAGCCTCATCTGATCATCAGCAATCATGAAACGCTCGAGGTCATTTCCGTGGAACCCGGGTGCAACGGTTGTTCAGGGCTCACGACGGGGAGCAAACTTGATTCGGCTGATGTAACGAACGGGGACGCCATTCGGGCCCAGTCGTCCGGAACAGGCACCAATCGCATTGATAATGTATCGATAGTGGAGGTTGTAATCGGGATCGATTTCCACTTCCTGCTTTTCCTGCTGTTCCTTGCCAATTGCCTGCAACGCAGTAATTGCCCGGAAAACTTCTGAATTGAGCTTCGCCAGTGCCTGCGCACCACCACCCAGGCTTGTCCCGTTGAAGAACAATGTCTGCAGATCACCCGCTGCATCAGCTTCCATGCGAACCTTGAACGGTGGCAGATCTGCCTCCGTCACCGAAGCCGCACTGGGTGCGCCGAGTGGCATGCTGATATCGAAGTCGCCTTCCGGCTCAATCACCTTCAGCGTACACATGAAAAAGATGAGCAACTGGAAAACGACATCAATCATCGGCGTCATGTTGACGTCGATCTTTCGTTCACCAACTCGATTTCTCAGCTTCATGACCTGGCCCCAATCGGGAACTGTTCAGCCGCAGCAGATTCCGGAAATCACCACTGTTCAGGGAACAGACTTCTGCGTTGCCTTCAGAGCAAACCGTTGAAATTCGATCCCGGATTCCTGACACATCTGGATCAGCTCCTGAATCAATCCGGACTGAACATTCGCATCCGCCCGAATTTCCACTGTCACATCTTCCAGACTGGTCCCGATCGCCGAATAGAACTGTGATTCCTGTCGCAGACGCGGTCGCACCTGTTCCAGCGACAGTTTTTCATCGCCAAAGAACAGGAACGGCAGCTCACTGAGCTTCTGCCCGTCCTTATCACGGTCAAAACCGAAGTTGAGCACAAATGCATCCTTGCGCTGAACAGCCGGCGGCTTGGCCAGCTGGTCGCGGGGCAGAGCAACTCGTTCATCAGCCTCGTTCTGATCGAAGTTGTTGATCACCATGAAAAAAGTGATCAGCTGAAACACGATGTCGATCATCGGAGTCATGTTGACTTCGGCAATTTCCGTATTCGTCGGCCTGATCTTCATAGCAACGACATCCCGGAGAAGCTCCTGCGACAGTTTCCGCAGGCAAAAAGAAACAGTTCAGACCTGTACGACACGCGCCAGGGGCGACACAGCCGTTACTTCTGTTTCGGGATTGCGGCAAACCTCCCCATCAGTCCTTCACTGACCATGCCAATCTCGAGCACCAGTCTCTGAATCCGGTTCTTGAGGATGCTGTGAAAGACCATCGCCGGCACGGCCAGCATCAGCCCGATCAGCGTGGTCACGAGTGCGGTGGAAATACCATCCGCCAGCTCCGACGGCTTCGGAGAGACAGCACTCATGGCAATCTTGTCGAAGGAAGAGATCATCCCCTGTACGGTCCCCATCAGACCCATCATCGGGGCGATTGAGCCAATCAGGGCCAGATAACTCAGACGATGCTCCAGCGCCATGTTTTCGTCTTCACCGGCCTCCTGCATGCCCTCGACGGACTCCGCATAACCCCGGCTGAGCCGGCTCATGCCAGCTGCCAGCACCCGAGCCACAAAGGAATCGTCACCCCGAGCAAACTCATAGGCGCCCTGAAAATCCTTCGCATTCAGCTTCTGCTCAAACTCTTCCACAAACTCCGCCGGAAGCAGAACATCTCTGCGAACCTGCAGCATGTTCATCATGATCAGCGCCACAAGCACGAATGAGATGAGCAGGAACATGGGGCCCCAGAAGAACCCGCAGGCTCTGGCCACGTAGGACAGAAAACTGCGAGATGTCACCTGTGGTGCTGCGCCCGCGTCATCTGATGCGGCTGCCTCCGCCGGTGCTGCCTCTTCTGCAGCAGGCTCTTCATCCGGATGCGCCATAATGGATCGCTGCAGGCCCTGAACCGGCCAGAGCGAAACAAGGATCACCAGGCAGAACACAAAAAAGGAACGCTGGCTGCAGATTTTCTGTCCGAATCCGGGAACGCCAACCATATCTGTAACTCTCCGCTGTTCTCTTAATGAAACGTCTTCGCTGAATGCGGTCCGATCGTCGACTGCACAATTTAGGAAAGTTCCGGACGACTCGCCACTCAGCAGCCCATTACCGCCGGGGACTACACGCTTTTTTGCCTCCCGCAGAGACCACGGGACCGATCCGGCTCCTAGCGACCCGCCCAGGGACTGGTCGGGTACCGTGATGTCAACGATGCTCGCGCTTCATCAGCTCGATTCTGATAACCTGCCGGCCCCCAGAGGGTGGACAGGTGATACAGCGCTTCCGCGTGAGCCGCCGGCTCCGACGAATACAGCACGTCAACAAACAGGTAAGCAAACAGCGCATCCTTCGGCTGCCCCTTTTCCCGCATGCAGTCGCCCTTGACTACCCAGGCTCGAGCGAGAGTGCGGCTTTCTGATTCCGATGCCCCGGAAACGATTTCCTCGAGCACTTTCACCGCTTCGTCCAGCTTACCGTCCTGCTTCAGTGACATTCCGCGTCCAAGCATGCCCTCAAAACGAGCGCCAATGGCGGATTCATCATCACCGCTGTCTGCAATCACCTTGTCAAACGCCATCATCGCCCCTGCGGTGTCTGCCCCCTGGAGCAGCAGAAATCCAAGCTGCACGCCGGCCTTCAGCTGGAATCCAAGCACGTCACAGCCCTGAATCTCTGTCAGCAGCTGCTGAGCTTTCTCGCGGTCTGCCGCGTCCTGCGCCAGGATCTCGGCATGCAGCAGAGTCGCTTCGTAATAACGAAAATTACTGCTGTTCTTTGTTCGAAAGTCGTCGATCGCCTTGATCGCAACGTCGCGGCTTTCGGGGCTTGCCAGAGCCACAAGGACCCTCGTGCGAGCAATCAGGAAGCTGAGTTCCGTTTTCACATTGCGATTATCACCGGAATAATCCAGTTCAATCTGAGTGTACTTTTCCAGCGCCCGATCAAGAGCCCCGCCGCGTTCGTTGGAACGAGCCTGCGCCAGCTCAGCCGGTTCGTCGTCAAAACGGATGGCAGCAACGTTGGCGACGGAAATCTGTTCCTCTTCGCCACTCTGCAGCTTGATCGTCAGCGTTGAACGGGTAATTGAAGTGAGTTCACCACGGAAGACTGCCCGGTCACTTCGACGGGTCACGGTATCCACCGCGAACAATCCCTGAGCACCGAAAAAAGCAGTCACCGCCAGTATTACAATATGATTCGAGCGTATCATCATGATCTTCCTGAGAGTTCATTCAGCACAAATGCAGAATACTACTGACATGAATCCGAAGTCCAGCAGACGGGCAGCATCGGATTACTCCGCCGGTGGACCCGGATTCGTTCCGCCCGGCGATTCCGGAGGCCGACGACGTCTGCGTACAGCACCGTCACCGTCACCTGCCGGAGGGCCTGGTCTGCGGGCCGGGCGAGCGGCACCCTGCACTCCACCCTCCTGCCCTTCACCCGCCGGTCGACGGCGTGCCGGACGCCCACTGCTCCCACGCCGCGGTGCGGCGATGTGATCCAGACCGGAGAAGTCAGCCTCTGCCGGTGAAGCGCCAAATTCGATTCCACTCGGAAACTGCGGACCATTCGGGACCGCGACAGCCGGGTCAATCTGCGGAGCTCTGGATGGCGTTCCGGGGACCCGCGTCCGCTGACGCGGCTTTCGCATCGTGACCACAATACCGCCCGCGAAGAGCATCCCCACCAGAATCAGCCCACCCGCAACAATCATTCCGGTGAACGATCCGCCCGGAGCAGATTCGGCATCAGCACCGGCCGCATCCGATGTCGCTGCGGCAACATCTGTGGATTCGGCGGGGACGTCCGGATCCGGATCTGTGGTCGTTCCGGAAGAAATGCGTGCCAGCGGCTGCGGGGCCTCACCCAGATCGGCCTGAATGTCCTGATAAAGCCGATCGAAGCGAGCGAATGCGATGTCGTCGAGCGCTCGATAGGCCTGAACAAAACTGCTGATCTCTGCCATTGCCGAGCGGAGCTGGGATGTGGCGGTATCTCGGTCCGACTGCACGGCCGCCATTCGCCGTCGAGTGCGGCTCAGTTCCAGTCGCGCTTCATAAAAACGCGGTCGAAACTCCGATTGTGGATCCTGCATCACAATCTGCTGCAGTCGCCGACAGAGCATCGCCCAGCCCCACACCGATGTCGGCTGACCAGACGCATCCTTCCGCCCCTGAATCGCCTCCACAAAGCGATCCGTCTCGCCCGATTCACCCCAGTCTCCAAGCACCAGAGCAGCCTCAAACTGGGCATCCAGATTCATATCGGTATCAGCAAGAATCTCCTCGACAGCCTGCATGGCATCACTGAATCTCTGCTGAGCCCGGCGACAGCGAGACAGCCGCAGCAGAATCGCGTTGCGGCTTTGTGCCGCATCCGGCAGTGCCAGCAGTTCCGTGTAAGTTTCGCCGGCCCGATCGTAATACTGAGCGGCTGCTGCCGGATCGGCGTCAACTCCCTGACCAAGCCCGAAATACGTCTCAGCAATCCACAGCAGAGAGTTGTAGTTTTCGGCATCCCGCGTCTGATACACCTTGAGCAGGAACTCTTCAAAGGACGTACGGACCTGATTCAGCCGCTCAACTTCACCGCCGGAAGACAGTCGCCGAAGCTCCTCCTGCAGCTCCATCCCCAGCTGTGTGTAGGCGGCAACAATGTCGTCTCCGCCGACACGCTCCAGATCCTCCATGGTCTTCAGAGCATCGTCGATCTGCTGCGTCCCGACCTGCGCCCGCAGCAACAGACGGTATGTGAGTGATGCAAAGGAGCGACTGAAAATACCTGTGGGCGGTCGAGACGCCTCGTCCTCCACGGCGATTGCCTGCAGAATCGAAAACTCCCCGCCCGACGTCAGCCGCTGAATGGTCTCGGGAAATTCACCCGCCTGATTCAGGATGCCGCAGAGTGACACCTCAGCAGCAACCAGCTCCTGATCCGGCAGCGTGGCGTCGCCCAGACGCTGTCGCGCAATTCCAATTCCCTGCAGCAGCAGTGATCGAGCTTCTGCCTTCCAGCGATCCAGCTCTTCCTGAGGAAGCTGTTCTGCTTCCGGGTCTGCCGCCGCTCGAGCCATGGCTTCGGTCCATGTCGCCCACCATGCCTGGCCGGCACTGAGTCGCGCCGAGGCGTACTGCGGGTCTGTCTCCGGAACCTCCAGAAACCACTTCACCGCCTGGTCTGGCTGCCCCATGGTCCGGTAAACAGTTCCCAGTCTCATGCGGGCCTCGCCAGCACGGGATGACTGCGGATACAGCTCCAGAATCTTCTCGCACACCTGGCCGATCAGTCGTGTTTCAAAATCGCGATCATCCGGTGCTGCAGCATTCCATGCCGCCACGGCAGCAGCCATGGCAATTTCTGTGGCGTTCATTGCCGTTTCCGGGTCTGCCGCACGATCGCGGGTCATCGTCCAGGTCGCCAGCACGACCGCATCAAGCGGGTTTCCCTGGCGCAGCCGTACAAATCCGAGCAGATAACGTGTCTGAGCCACTGCTTTGGCATCGCTGTCCGGCTCCCGCAGAGTCAATGCCAGACTGAGCAGCCTGCCCACTTCGTTCAGGTGGCTGTCCAGTGCTGCCCGTCCCTGAGCTCGGAGTGTGTCGTCCTCGGCGGCGGCAACCGCATCATTCAGTTCCTGAATCTGTGCGATCATTCCGCGAGCACGTTCGAAGGCACTGTCAAAATCACGTGGTTCCTTGTCCTTGTCACCCAGTTCAAGTCGCAGTCGACGCACCATCGACTCCGCCGGCAGTCGAAAGGCGCCGGGGTATCTGGCCACCTGTTCCGCATGATTCATGGCAAACCGCAGAAAGTCATTTCGCTCATTCGCCGGCAGCTCCCGCCGCTGAGCCGACTTTTCTTCTGCCTGAGCCTGTTCCCAGAGAATTCCGAGTCCGAAGGTTGTGGTCGACAGCTTGCGATTCTCCTGCAGCCAGGTGGTTGCCTCCTGAATTACCAGTGATGCATCACTTCGCTGCGGCGAATTCAGACAGATCAGGCGAAAATGCCGAGCTGTCCCCTTGAGTGTCACCATGAACGGCTTCTCGGACTCATGCATCAGCAGCTCGTTATAAATTCCCAGAGCCCGCCCGATGTCATCCTGCTCCTGGAAACAACGGGCCATCATGAGCTGAGCATAGAGTCCGTTGCTGTTGGTACGACGGCTGGTATGAATGGCACTGAATTCTTCCGACGCCTGAATCAGTGTCTGTTTGCGTTCTTCCGAGCCGCGATCAAAGGTCTGCCCACGTTCATAGGTACAGCGGGCCAGATTGAGCCAGGCGCGAAGATAACGGTTTTCTGCCGTCTTTCGCTGCTCCAGCAACTCCGGTTCCTTTGACTCATCGATAAACCGAGGAAACTGGTCGTAGGCTGCCTTGTACTGATCATGGGATGCCTGAAAGATCCCTCGAGCCTTATCGATGATCGCCCGGGCTTCTCCCTGAACCGCCACTCGCTCAGAATCCGTCTCAATCCGCTCTGTTTCCCAGATCAGTGATTCAGCACGGTCAAACAGCAGCTCCCCCAGCAGGCTGCTGGCTTCTGCAGCCTTTTCGTGCATCGGCTGTGCGGCAAGGAATTTCTGCAGCGCCGTTTCAGATTCGGAAAGACGCTGTTCGCGGTCTGCTTGAACTCGTGACTGCGCCCCCCACTCCTTCAGCGTCAGTCCCAGCTCGAATTCAATCAGCACTGTCACTTCCGGGGCCAGCCCGAATCGGGTCTGTGCCTGCGTCAGGTAATCAACAGCAGTATCGTAATATCCGCGTTCGCGGAGCCCGGCAGCAAATTCCAGAACCGGCTCTTCCGCCCGCCCGGGAGTAGTCAGGACGGCGAAAATCAGCAGCAGCGGGAGAAAAAGTCCCGCAGTGCCGAAGCTCCAGTGTCGATTTCGGCGATCTACCCCACAAACGGAGGCTTGCGAACCTGCCTTCATATCACATCCCCGTGATCTTCAGTTCATTCAGTCCCGAACCTGTGACTGCACCCGTTATCCAGTGACAAAGAACCAGCCGCCAGCAGCAGGTGAGGCCAACCGCGTGCGGAACGCACGTACCGACACCCGCACCGGTGCCGGCAACATCCTCTTCATCTGCCTGCGAAAATTCAGCCTGCTCCATGCACCCGGACAGGAAAAACAATCCCGGGACCTCTCAGACAGCATACGCACCGATCCGCGATGTGGCAAACATCCCACGATTCCGAAAGACTGCACTTGGGATCCTGGTCGCTGCATCGCTACAGTTTCCTGAGATGAACTGCGCTGCAGCGGCCGTTCTGCAGGAGCAGGCAGCGGGACTCGGCCGTTTCAGCACTGCCAGAGCCCATGATCCCGTACAAAATATTCATTCATGGGGACGATGTCCCCGGACACTCGGAATTGCAGGTGCGGCGATGAGCGATGCCTCACAGTCCAATCTCGTTTCCGCTGAAACCGACCGTGATCTGCCTCGGCATGTCCGCAATGGATTCATGCGGTATCGCAACTTCCAGCCTTTGACCCAGGGGGGGGAAGCAGTCCTGCGCACCTGCCAGGACGAGAATCTCGGACGCACTGTAGTAATGAAGACACTGCAGCCGCAGTTCCAGAATCTCGAAACATATCGCAAACGCTTTCTGCGGGAAGCACGCGTCACTGCTCAGATTCCGCACCCCTGTACCATCCCCGTCTATGAACTCAGCCGCGACTCCGAGGGCAATGCTTACTTCACGATGAAGCGGCTGCAGGGACGTGATCTTTCCGAAATCCTCGATCAGATTTCCGAAGGTGACGAAGAAACAATCCGCCAGTTCCCGCTGCCCACGCTGATCAACGCACTGATCCACTGCGCGCAATGTCTGGCCTATGCCCATCAGCACGGTGTCGTGCATCGCGATATGAAACCGGCCAATATCATGATCGGACGCTATGGTGAAGTAATGGTCATGGACTGGGGCCTGGCAAAGGTCGACAACATGAGCGACAACGATGAAGTCGGACAATTGCTCCGCAGCGGCCAGCAGACAATTCCCGGAAGACTGACGGGGCGCGGCGACGTGCAGGGGACACCCTACTACATGTCGCCCGAACAGGCGGTGGAAACGGGCGATGTGGATGAACGCACCGACATCTACAATATGGGGATCATCCTCTTTGAAGTGCTCACCAGCCAGAGTTTTATGTCCGGCAGAAACTTCAAGGAAATCAAACGCCGGCTGCTCGAAGACCCCGTGACCTCGCCCATCAGTGCTGCTCCGAACAAAGGTATCTCTCCGGAATTCAACGCCGTCTGCCTCAAGGCGCTGCAGCGGGAGCCGAAGAATCGCTACCAGAACATGACGGAGCTGGAAAATGACCTGCGTGCCGCGCTGCTGGGGCAGACTGTTTCCGTTTATCACGAGCCAGCCTGGGTCCGCGCCGTTCGGTTTCGCCAGGACAGGATTCTGAGCTTTGCAGCCATCTTCTGGTTGTTCATCGGCTTCCTTGCCGGTCTGCTCCTGCAGCAGCTCCCGTAAGTGGTGCCCGATCTGACACAGGAAAACAGCAGCTTTGCAGCAGGCGGTCTGCTCCGGTCTGAGTCCGCCAGACCGTGCAGTTCCCGTTTCCCTCCGGCAGAACTCGCCACCCTGCAACAATGACAGGCAGTTCCTGCAGCGACCGTGAAATTCCGCCTGCGCCGGCAGCGAATTCCGGGCATGCTCGTCTCCCAGCAACTGCTGCACGTGCGATATCGTCACTGCAGGCAGTTCGTTGTGCATTGGCAGGCGGGCTGAGTTCACGCCAGTAATTCAATCCCAGAGGATATCGCTGTGACTTCGCCGGACTTTCCCCGCGATCGCGCTCAGCCGCTTGCTGCTGCACTTCCTGAATTCTCTCAGGGCAACTCCCTGTGGCCGGTCATTACGAGCGGAACGGCTGCGGCTGTGGCCCTGTTCACCGTCGTTATCCCGGCACTGTCGCGCCACACGATGGCAGGACCATTTCTGCAGCGGTATTTCTCCGGACATCCGCTGCAGCAGTTCACCACGCTGATCTTCTGTATTGGAATCTCAATCCCGATCGCCAGACTGCTGTCGCTGCGGCGTCAGCGTCGCGCAGTCCAGACGACTCAGCAACTGGCCCTGCAATCCGGCTGGCCGTCAGCCACCGCCCCGGACGAAGCGCAGCAACAACTGACTGAGTGGTTGACGACAGAGACATCCACCGGGCTTGCAAGGACATTCATGGGCGAGCGACTGCACCAGCTGCTGCAGTATGTTTCGCATCGTCGCGGGAATGCGGTAGCGGAACACCTGCGTTACCTTGCTGAGCTTTCCGTCGATCAGCTCAACCGCAGCTATCAGCTGGTGCGAACCGTCACATGGGCGGTCCCGATCGTCGGCTTTCTGGGAACTGTCATTGGGATCACAATGGCAATCGCCAATGTCACTCCGGAACAACTGGATTCATCCCTCCCGGAGGTGACATCAGGCCTCGCTGTAGCCTTCGACACCACCGCACAGGCCCTGGGCCTGTCTCTGCTGCTGGTTTTCTCAACATTTCTGGCCGAACGCAGTGAGCAGAATGTTCTGAGTGACGTGGAACAGTTCGGGATCGACGTACTGCTGCCAACCTTCAGCAGCCAGCCCGGTGTCACCGGTCAGCCGGGAGCAGAACTCAATGGGCTGGTCCGCGAACAGCTGAATTCCTGGGCCGAAGCCTTCGCTACACTGCAGCAGAACTGGCAGACGTCCCTGCTGACCCAGACTGAATCACTCTCCAGAACACTGGTGGCCGAAACCGAGCAGACTCTGCAGCAGCACAGAGATCATCTGGAACTGGCAGAAAATCATTACGCAGAGGTGCTGCGAGGATCGTCCGAACAGCTTGCGACTCAGTTCCGACAGTCCGTTGACTCCTTTACCGGACGAATGGAAACATGGCAGAACGCACTACTGACAAGTTCTCGGGATGCTGCGGCACAAACTGAAGAACTGCATCGCCTCGGCCGTACCATGCTGCAGCTGACAGAAGCAGAAGAGCGACTGGCCATTCTGCAGCAGCAGCTCAACCACAACTTTGAATCAGCGCGCATCAGTGAATCGCTGGAGCAGGCGATTTCCAGTCTCAACGCGGCCGTCGCCATGCTCTCGTCCCGGGTCAGTAATCGCGCTGCTGCATAGACCATCATTCCTGATCCCGGGCAGGGATTCCACTCACGCTTACAGGCGAGCAACTTGCTGCAGCAAGTCTGATCGAAACCAGAATCCGTCATGCCGAGACCAAAACCCGGCAATCCCGTTTCCCTGTTTCCGTTCCTGGCGGTGCTCGTCTGCGCGATGGGCAGCCTGATTCTGCTGCTGCTGGTAATGACTCGCAAGATCCGCGAGGATCAGGAACTGCTGCAGCAGACCGTTGTGGCTCCCGCAGTTCAACAGCTTCCGGACTTCAATCCGGCAATCAGGATCCTGGAGCAGGAATGTGAGGAAACCGAACGACAGCTGGTGGCGGCGAGGAATGAACGTGACCGCATCGCCCGCAACATTGCTGCACTGCGAGCCACTCAGACGGAACAGAAACAACTGCTGACCAGTGTTCGTGGGCAGATCCGTGATCTGCCGGAAGCGGTCGACAATCCCGAACTGCAGCAGGAATCCGAACAGCTGCTGGCGACGGAACTGGATCTGCAGCGACAGCTTTCAGAAACAGAAGCTGAGCTGCTGCAGAAACAGAAACAGCTGCTCCAGCTCAACCAGCAGATCGCCGCAGCGGAAATCCAGCTGCAGGAGAGACGATCCGCAATCCTCGCACTGCGGAGCCAGGTGCTGCAGGAACAGCAGGTCACCACATCCGCTGTCGGGACAGAGCTGGAGTTTTCCGGCAGCACCGGCACCACTCGCACGCCGCTGCTTGTGAACGTCACGGAAAATGGCTTCGAACTCCTGCCGGGAGGACCGCAGATCAGCCTTGCAGACATGAAGAGCTTTCCGGTTCGAGACAACCCGCTGCTCTCGGCCATCCTGGCTGTCCATCGCGTTCGCAGTAATGACTCACTTTCCGATCGTCCCTATGTTCTGCTGCTGGTGCGCCCGGGTGGCAGCCTGCCATTCTACGCAGCCCAGCGAACTCTCGCGGAAGCAGATATCCACTTCGGATATGAACTGCTGCTGCCGGATCGACAGATCCGCACCGGGACCACCGCTGTCGCCGAACAGATCGCTGCACAGCAGGCCATTGAGGGCTGCATGCTGCGGCGTGAACGAATTTATTCCAGACTCTACGATCTGGCAGGACGGGGGGCTCCCGGCGGCGACGACGATTCGGAATCCGGCACGCGAAGAATCGAAATTCGTGCCGACGGCCGAGTCATCGAATCAGGAACTCGAAGAAGCCCGGTTCTGGATGGCCGCTTCTACGCCGGAGGTGTAGCTCCGCCGCCGTCCTACCAGCGGAATCGAGCTCGAGGCTTTGCCGATTCAGGACAAAGACCACAACCAGGAAATGCTGCGGCGGCGGAACAGCTGGCCGAAGAATTTGCAGCTCGCTTCGCTCAGCAGCGCCGAGAGGCTCTGGCTGCGGAAGCTGCTGCTTCGCAACGGAACGAATCCGTATCCAACGACGCACTCCCCGACCCTGCCGCAGACCGTCGCATGAGCGCAGCGTCCACCTTCGATCAATGGCTGAATGACGGCCCCGGCGGCGACGCGAAACCTGCAGCTGCCGGCGGTCATCCACAGCAGTCCTCCGGCCTGCCAGTAATGCCGCGACCCGATTTTTTGCCGCAACCACGGACAGGTCTTCCCGGCAGCACGAACACAGAATCTGCGGTGGCGAATTCATCGGCCTCGGAGGATCCCGCATGGCTGCGATTTCTCGCTCAGTCGCAGACAGAGACCGCCGGTCCGGTCGGGCCGTCAGCCACCTCCCGCGTCGACAGCGAAACTGCAGCACTCGCACGCACGGCGGCACGCTCACGATCCGCCACTGCCATTCCGGTCGGTCTGGTTGTGTTTCTGGATGAGCAACACCTGACTGTCGGTCAGCAACCAACAATACCGCTGCAGAAACGCTCCACGGAATATGCCACGGCACGGCTGCTGCAGGCAGTGAATGCCGAACTCAGCGACCTGCGAGGACAGACTCGAGAGGAACTGATGCCGATTGTGAAATTCATTGTCAGCCCTGGCGCGGAGCGCTGGCGACTGAGTCTGCAGAAGTCGCTGCAGCAGGCGGGAGTGCGGTGCGTCACAACCTACCAGCTGACTCCATACGTTCAGCAAGCGGATCTTTCCGGGTACGCCCGTGTCGCCGATCAGGCTCCGGAGGTGGTGCAGTGAGTCGACGCTTTGCGGGCGGAGATCCCGACTTCGGTTCCGATTCCTTTCTCGACATTGTCTGCAACATTGTAGGCATCCTGATCATTCTCATCGTTGTTGTCGGAGTCCGCGTACAGCGACAACCACCTCTGCCGGCTCCGGTCGCTGACATCCATGACGATGTGAACCTGCAGCAGGCGCAGCAGCGCTCCCGGGAACAACAACTGCAACTGCAGCAGACGGCTGAGCGACGACGGCAGATGCTTGAGCAACGCTCTGAGTTGCTGGAAGCAACTCGCCTGCTGCTGCAGACAGAAACGGAACTGCAGTCCGAGAATGCAGAGGTCTCTGTACTGATCAGGGCTGCCGAAAAGGAACTGCTCAGCGCACGCACTCAGCGACAACAGCACGATCAGCAGCAACTGGCCGCTGCAGAAAAACGCAGACAGACATCAGCAAGAACCGAGCAGCTGCAGACGCAACTGTCCGAAAGCCGACAACGTGTGCAGTTCTTCGCCGCGTCGCTGTCGGAATCTGAAGAAGTCCGCAAGTCCCTGCTGGAGGAAATGGACGCAACCGCCGTGGAAACACTGCAGCTGCAGGAACAACTGCAGCACGAGCCAGCAGAACCTCCCCCTGCTGACCGTCTGGTACACCGCTTCGCACCACTCGGAAAAGCGGTGGACTCCGGAGAACATCACTTCCGGCTGAATGCCGGACGGATCAGCAGAATTCCGCTGGAGTCGCTGCTGGATCTGCTCCGAACACAATTGCGGGCCAGACAGGCTGTCATTCTGCGACTGCATGAATTTCAGGGCGAGGTGGGACCCGTCAGTGGCTACACGATGCGTTACCAGGTTGAGAAACAGGGTCCCTCACCGCTGCAGGCATTGCAGATGGGAGATAATCGACTCGTGCTGCAGGTTTCACGCTGGGAACTTGTCGCCCACGATCAGCTGGATGAGGAATCCGCTGCAGAAAGTCTTCTGCCCGGTTCTCAGTTCCGCTCGGAACTGGAAACTCTGCCTCCGGATTCTGCCGTGACGATCTGGGTTTATGAAAACTCCTTCGCAGACTTTCCTCCGCTCAGGGAACTCGCCCACAGTCTGCAGCTGCGTGTTGCCGGGAGACCATTACCCGAGGGCACACCCATCATCGGTTCCCCGGGCGGGAGCCGATCCAGTGCGCAGTAGTCTGTTCACAACGACAGTTTCCGGAATGCCCGGAGCGTGAACGGTTCTGACTGTTCCCTGATGTCAGCTCTGCGTATTCTCCGCCCACAGGAGATGACCATGAAACGAAAGAATTTCTGCGGGCAGACTCGCCGCGAATCACTCTGGCAGGCCGGATGCGGATTCACCGGGCTGGCACTCTCCGGAATGCTGGAGCGTGACGGATTCAGTATGTCCTCCGCCAGCGCAGACGAACCCGCCGAATTCAGCAATCCGCTGGCGGCACGAGAACCGCACTTCGCCCCCCGCGCAAAGAATGTGATCTTTCTTTACATGTATGGCGGACCCAGCCATATCGACACCTTCGATTACAAACCGTCGATGTATGGCATGGATGGCCGGACTGTCGATGTGAAGACGTTTGGCCGCGGCGGGCACCGCAATCAGGGCCGCATCGTTGAACCACGGTGGAAGTTTCAGCAGTACGGAGAATGTGGCAAGTGGGTCAGTGACCTGTTTCCGAATCTCGCCCGGAAGGTCGACGACATTGCTTTCGTTCACTCCATGACCGCCGATTCTCCGATTCATGGCTCAGCGATGCTGATGATGAATTCCGGCCGAGTTCTGAGCGGCCATCCGTGTCTTGGATCGTGGGTCACTTACGGCCTCGGCAGTGTCAATGAGGAACTGCCGGGCTTTGTGGTGATGCTTGACCCTCGGGGCGGCCCGATCAGCGGCGCCCGTAACTGGAGCAGTGGTTACATGCCCGCCACCTATCAGGCCACGGTCATGCGTTCCACCGGCAGCCCCATCCTCGACCTGAAACGCCCTCAGGATCTCAGCGAACGCGCTCAGCGACGCCTGCTGGATACGCTGCGTCATTACAACGAGGATCATCGCCGCACTCGCGCCGACAACACCGCTCTCGCTGCCAGAATAGCCAGCTACGAACTCGCCTGGAAGATGCAGTCCGCCGCCCCGGAAGCAGTTGATCTGAGTTCTGAGACACAGCAGACGCAGAATCTTTATGGCCTCGACAATCCTCGCTCCAGCGCCTTCGGCAGACAGTGCCTGATGGCGCGACGGCTGGTTGAACGAGGTGTGCGTTTTGTCCAGATCTATTCAGGCGGAGCCCACAACGATGACAACTGGGATGCTCACTCCGACATGGAGGCCAACCATAACCTGCATGCCGGTGAAACAGACAAGCCAATCGCCGGGCTGATTGAGGATCTCAGACAACGCGGTCTGCTCAAGGACACACTGATTGTCTGGGGCGGAGAATTCGGTCGACAGCCCACGGCGGAATATGCGAAGGGTTCCGGGCGGGATCACAACAGCTACGGATTCACGATCTGGATGGCCGGTGGCGGTATTCGCGGCGGGACCAGCGTCGGAACGACCGACGAACTGGGCAGCTCGGCCGTTGACGATGTTCTGCATGTCAGGCACATGCATGCAACCATTCTGACGCTGCTGGGGCTCAGCCCGGAAAAGCTCACCTACTACTTCTCCGGCCTCGACAATTCCCTCGTCGGCGTTGAAGGCGCTCAGCCGATCTGGGACATCATCGCCTGATCACTCGTGCGGCTCAGCGGCTGCATCAGCCGCGAGGACGCTGGGCGAACATCTACCAGCGTTCCACGACTCCGCTGCTGCAGCTGACCGGTCCGTGACTGGTGGCGACCACCAGACAGCCGTCGCTGTCGATTCCCAGACACTCCCCGGACGTTTCGCCGGCTTCGTTGCGAATTGTGACCATCCGACCATTGAGCACCGACACGCGATTCGCCTCAGCGAGCGCCTGTCGCGGCTGCAGTGCGAACTGCGCAATTCGCTGGTCAATCTGATTCAGCAGCTGCACCAGCACATCGTTCAGGTCGTGATCCAGGCCGGTCAGATCCGTCAGAGAAGTGGCCTTCTCTGAAATCTCCGCCGGAGCCTCACGCAGGCTGTTGGAAACGTTGATGCCCACCCCGATGATCACTCCCTGCTGCTCACCAGCCCCCTGCTGCTCCACCAGAACACCGCAGATTTTCCGCCCGGCATGAAGTACATCATTGGGCCATTTCAGGTCAAAACTGCAGTCGCCAGTCAGTTGCTGCAGCACCGTCTGCACAGCCAGACCTGTGGCAACAGCCACAAGCGACCTGCGTTCCGCAGCGAGGGGAAGTTCCGAGGATTTCAGCACGAGTGAAAATGTGAGCGCTCCGTCAGCAGACCACCAGCGATTGCTGCGGCGGCCACGGCCCGCCGTCTGTCGCGGTGTCAGCACAAGCGCCGGTGATCGCAGCAGCAGTGGCTGCAGCAGTTCGGCCGCCAGCGTATTCGTTGACGGCAGTTCTGCGTGGTACTCCACGTGCTGCAGTGATGTCTGCAGCAGCAGACGCTGCACGTCGAACGGACCGCCCCTCCCTGCAGCCATGCCCGACTCCTGTTCAGTCTGAGTGTTCCGACGTCGCAGCCCCGGCGTCTCCGAGTCCGATTGCTGTCGCCGTCGCATAGTCACGACCATGCGACATCGAAATCAGGACCCGTGTGATGCCCCGAGCTGCTGCGAGTTCTGCGGCGCGGCCGGAAAGCTGCACGGTCGGTTCACCGGTATGCAGGGAGATGATTTCCACATCGTGGAACGTCATTCCCTCGATGAACCCCGAACCGATGGCCTTGACGACCGCCTCCTTCGCAGCCCAGCGAGCGGAGTAGCGGATTGCCGGATCCCGATGGCGGCCGGCATATTCACGCTCCGCGGCAGTGAAGCAGCGGTTCACAAAATGCTCACCATGCCGCTCCACCATCCCACGGATTCGATCAATCTCGACGATGTCGGTTCCAAGTCCCAGCACCATAATGCACCACTGTACGAGACCGCAGCGGAGAGTCCTTCAGGCCCGCGGGCCTGCGGGATCCTGTTGACTCAGGCGCCGTACTTTTCAAGACGTCCTGCATGAGCGAGAGCCTGGAGCATCAGATACTTCGCTTCAAACATTCCCAGTTCGCCGGCCCGGCAGGCCGTTTCCCCAAATTCCCGGGAGCCATCAAAGCGACAGTTTTCCGCTGCCAGCAGTGTCGGCACCGGATGACCGCTGTGAGATTTCATCTTCGCCGGAGTGCTGTGGTCGCCAGTAACAATCACAACGTCCGGATTGAGCGCCGTGATCCGCGGAATTGCTGAATCCAGCTCTTCAGTGCGCGCCACCTTGGCCTCAAAGTTCCCGTCTTCGCCGGTACTGTCCGTGTACTTGAAGTGAATGAAGAAAAAGTCGTAATCCGCCCAGTTCTGCTCCAGGCAGTTCATCTGATCCTCAAGTGTCTGCCCGGCATCCAGAATATCCATACCAACAAGTCGGGCCAGCCCGCGATACATGGGATACACAGCTATCGCGGCCGCTCGAGTACCGTAGACTTCCTGGAATCTCGGAATCGGAGGCATCTTTGCGATCCCCCGCATGGTCAGCAGATTCGCCGGACGATCGTCCTTCAGAATCTCTGCCGCCTGACGCAGGAATTCCGCAAGGATCTCTGCCGTTTTCTGTGACGCATCATCGCGTCCCTGCGGAGACAGCGGAGGGACACCGGTCCGCTGCGGATCTGTATCATTGATGCTGCCGCCGAGACCATCCCCGCGGATCACAATCACCAGTCGATATTCCTTCACGTGTCGCACAAAGACTTCCACGCCCGGAATCTCAATCTGATCCAGCTTCTCGCACAGCGCGGCGGCGATCTCTGAGGCAACTCGGCCGGCACGACGATCCGTGATGTTGCCGTCTGCGTCCACCGTACAGAAGTTGCCACGCACGGCGACGTCGCGGTCCGTCAGCTCAAAGTCAATTCCCAGCGCCTCCAGCACTCCGCGCCCAATGTCATACTTCAGCGGATCATAGCCGAACAGTCCCAGATGACCCGGACCACTTCCGGGAGCAATCCCGGGGAGTACGGGCACACTCATTCCCAGAACACCGCGCCGGGCCAGTGCATCAAGATTGGGTGTCGACGCCGTTTCCAGTTCCGTCCTGCCACCGGGCTGCAACGGCAACCCACCCAGACCATCACCGACGTAGAGCACAATTTTGGAGTCATTGCTCTTCTGGAGACGTCGCGTCAGATCATGAATATCT
>JALQUR010000658.1 GCA_023260695.1 Planctomycetaceae bacterium | reverse complement strand
CCACCATTCTGACGCCACGTTCCACCAGTCGTCTGGCCATCAGACAATTCGCAGCAAAGGATGGCTTGCCCGGCTCCACGCCGTAGAGATCCAGAGTACTCTGAGTCTCACTGCTCAGATCGGAAAGCTCAGGCACCGAAGCCTGCATCCTCCACGCCATTTCGTACTGCGAAATGCGAGTCAGAATCTCCGGATCACCAGTTGCCGCAAACTGCTCCTCGTTCAGGGCTCGCAGTGCATCCAGTTCCCGCCGCCGTTGCTCCGGCCGATACCCCTCCGGGCTGGACAGATAGAGCACCGGATCTCCCTGAGATCGAAACTGGATTCCCTGATGCCGCCCCGGCAGAAATCCCGAGGCCCAGAGGCTGGTCCCCGCTCCACCGGGTGGGCCGCTGAGCAGCACCACGTAGCCGGGAAGATTCTGAGTCTCGGCAGCCAGACCGTAGTTGATCCAGGAACCAACTGATGGCCGTCCGGCCCGACCAAACCCGGTGTGCAGCATCATCTGCGCTGGAGCATGATTGATCTCGTCCGAATGAATCGAACGAATCACCGCCAGCTCATCAGCCACACCCCCCAGATGCGGCAATAACTCGGAAAGCACCTGACCACTCTGACCATGCTGCTGAAACCGCCACGGTGAACCAGCCAGAGCCGAAGTCTTGCCGATGAATGCAAAGTCACGTCCTTTTGTGACTTCAGGAGGGCAGGGCTGGTCATGCCGCCGCACAAGCTCAGGCTTCTCGTCGAAGAGATCCAGCTGCGACGGAGCACCGATCATGTGCAGATAAATGACCGCGCGGGCCGGAGCAGGGTGGTGCGGCAGAACAGCAGCTTCAGCTGCCTTCGCCACAGGAGCCTGGTCCGCAGTGAGCAGCTGCGAGAGAGCGCAGGCCCCGAACTGCAGACCAGTCTGCCCCAGAAAACAACGCCTTGCCGAGAATGTGGAAAGCGACGAATGCACCACCGCAACTCCTCAGTCGCAATGAAAAGCCCCTGACCGCATCCTCGACGCTCTGAGCATCAGCGCACACGCACCAGCTTCATCAGACGCCCGGAGACGTTCCAGTCCTGGACATACAGGTTGCCATCGGCATCCCAGTATGACCCGTGCGTACCACTGAAGACACCCTCAATCCACTGATCCTGCGGAACATTGAAATTCCCGCGTGTCTTCGGATCGGCATTATAGCCCAGCACAGACACGATGGTGTTGGAACCATCCAGAATTACGAGCCGACCATGCAGGTCGGGCACAGCCACATATTCGCCCTGAATCGCTACGGATGTCGGCATCCCCAGTCCGGTCACCACGACATCAATGAAGTTGCCTTCCAGGTCATAATGCAGCAGCCGACCCTTCGGCTGATGATTGCGGTCACAGATGAGCAGCCGTGGGGGATCGTAGCGAGTGTCCAGCGTCATCCCGTGAGCCGTATTGAACTGCTTGAGGTCATTTCCCTTCTGCCCGAAGTGCTTCAGGTATTTTCCATTCCGGTCAAACTTGAAGATGTGGTTGCTGGCGTATCCGTCTGACAGAAAGATATCGCCATTGGGAGCAACCGTGATCGCTGTCGGCTTGATCGTATTCAGATTCAGTCCGGACTCTTCCGGATACTTCAGGTGCAGCACGATGTCACCGGTCACAGCGTGAAACTTGACGCCCTCCTGATGATTGTTCCGTGCACCATAGATGAATTCGGTGCCGTCTTCGTCCCGGATCTCCAGGTCATGCATCATCGCGTACTCGTCACCCACGAAACGACGAGCCAGACTTCCATCAGGCGCAAACACAAAGACACCGATATTTGCACTGGTGTAGATGTGCCCCGATTTGTCGACGACCACACCGCCGTGAGTCGCTCCGAGAACCGAACGACCATCCTCGCCAAGTCCCCAGCCCGGCACGGTCTCGAAAGTCATCGCCCCGGAACCAGTGCGGACTCCGGCAACAGCCTTTGCCGGCTCTGCTCCACCCGCATGACAGGAAGATGCAACCAGAAACAGCAGCCCCGCAACTACGGACATTCTCAGCATTATCATCGTCCCGCCTCCCCTTTTCGGTCTCCGGCTATTACCTCAACTGCAGACAGACTGCAGCCACTTCAGTATTCATTCCGCTCATCGTCACCGGCATCTGTCAGTGTGAGTTCTGATCGTTCAGCAACCTGACGAATCACGTGCTGGTCGCGTTCGGCCGAGAGTCTTTCGATTGCCTGCTGCAACGGCATCACGCCCTGATCACCATCGATGCGACAGCGGACAGCAACAGCACCCGTCTCAGCTTCACGTGGCCCTACTACCAGCATATAGGGAATCAGATCCATTTGCGCTTCACGAATCTTCGCCTGCATGCGCGCACTCTTCAGGTCGGTCGTCACGCGGAATCCGGCCATCCGCAGATCTGCAGCAACCTGTTTCGCATAGTCCTCAGACTTCTCACTCAATGGCAGGACACGCACCTGCTCCGGCGCCAGCCAGAGCGGAAACGCTCCCGCAAAATGCTCAATCAGCATCCCCACAAATCGCTCCATTGAACCAAACGGAGCACGATGAATCATGACCGGGCGGTGAGGCTTGTTGTCCGCACCCGTATACTCCAGCCGGAATCGTTCCGGCAGATTGTAATCCAGCTGCACTGTCCCCAGCTGCCACTCCCGGCCCAGACAGTCTCTGACCATGAAGTCCGTCTTCGGGCCGTAAAACGCCGCCTCCCCTTCACACTCCTCAAACTTCAGACCTTCTTCGGTGAGCACTCTGCGGAGAGTGTCCTGAGCATTCTGCCAGAGCTCTTCGCTGCCGACGTACTTGTCGGATGCAGGATCCCGCGTCGACAACTGCACGCGATAGTCTTCCAGACCCACAGCCTGCAGAACAAAACGCACCAGCCCCAGCGTCTCCTTGAATTCCTGCTCCACCTGTTCCGGTGTACAGAACAGGTGCGCGTCATCCTGAGTCAGCCCGCGAACTCGCAGCATTCCGTTGAGTTCACCGGACTGCTCGTGCCGGTAAACAGTCCCGAATTCAGCCAGTCGCACAGGCAGATCCCGGTAGCTGCGCGGCAGCGCCTTGTACATCTGCACGTGATGCGGACAGTTCATCGGCTTGAGCAGGAACCGTTCCTGCTGCTTCTCCCAGGCACGCAGCACAGTCCGCTTGTCATCCACCGACCCCTGCAGTGGAAAATCTTCGCCCGGAAAACCCATTACGCAGGCTGCATCCAGCAGTCGCTGCTCGTCCTCGCCGCTCGGAGGCTGCAGAGCATCATCTTCCGGATCCAGACAACGAATCCAGTAGTCCACCAGCTGACCGGCGGAGTGTCCGAAGATCGGCGCGAACTGAGAATCGCGGTAGTACGGAAAGTGCCCGCTGGTCTCGTACATCTCCACTCGACCGATATGCGGCGAATACACCGGATCGTAGCCGCGACGGACCAGCTCTCCACGAATGAAGTCTTCCAGCGTTGCACGAATTGTTGCACCCTTTGGCAGCCACAGACACAAACCCTGGCCAACCTCAGGAGCAATCGTAAACAGACCCAGACGCTTGCCGAGTACCCGATGGTCGCGTTTCTTCGCTTCCTCCAGCTGCTCCAGATATGCCTTCATGGCCTTGCCGTCGAACCATGCCGTGCCGTAGACCCGCTGGAGCCGCCGGCCGGCCGCATCACCCTTCCAGTGCGAACCGGCGACACTGGTAATTCGGAATGCCTTAATACGCCCGGCATGAGGAATATGTGGACCACGGCAGAGATCAAGAAACTCACCCTGACGGTAGAAGCTCAGCGTTGAATGCTCCGCCAGACCTGTTGCGATATGTTCCGCCTTGAGCTCCTGATTCAGATCGGCACACAACTGTACTGCTTCCTCGCGCGATGTCTCAAACCGCTCGAATGGCTCTGCCTGATCAATGATCTTCTGCATCTCCGCTTCGATGCGAGGAAAATCCTCCTCACTGATTGGAGTCTCCAGGTCGAAGTCGTAATAGAATCCGTGCCCGGTCGTCGGACCAAATGCCAGTCCAGTGCCAGGGAACAGTCGCATGACCGCGCGCGCCATCACGTGGGCACAGCTGTGTCGCAGCACACCCAGTGCCTCCTGATCTCGCTCTGTCAGCAATCGCAGCGGAACCGGACTCTCTGCAGTCAGATCCGTCAGCGGCCGCGTCGCATCAACAATCGTATCTCCGATACATGCGGCGACTGTACTGCGAGCCAGCCCGCCACTGATGCCGGCTGCGACATCCATCGCTGTTGCCGTGTCTGAATGCTCGACGATGTTTCCGTCCGGAAGCCTGACCTGAACCATTGGTGTTTTCTTGACTGCAATGAGAATGGAGAACCTGTACTGCGATACGCCGCCCTCGTCGCAGCACATTCGCGAATCCTGCGTTTTAGCGGGTTCACTGCCCAGGTTCAAATCCTGCCTGGATGGCGTCCCGTCTGTACCACCAGTCAGAATGCCGAAAGGTGGTCACAAACTCCGCAGAAAGCCACGGAAAACGCCCCCCGGATTCCGCTTTGACAGACCAGCCGACCGCTGCTGGCAGGGACCGCTGCTGTTACAGACCGCTGCTGTCAGGGACCCGTACAGAACCCCACCATAAAACGGCAAGGGCGGCATCGGAGCTCAAGGCGCGAGCGCATGCGACCGGGTGCGGCTGGGTGGAGCAGGCTTCGATATTCCCACTGCAAACGCGGAAATCAACGCACGGAAATGGTCAGCCAGCCATCAGCCAGCTGCAGATCCGTCACCGTCAGAGTTTTTGCTTCGCCACCTTCTGCAGTGTTCAGATCCAGCGTTGCACTCAACTGCTGTTCGCTGATCCGACTGCCAATCACCTTCCGCAGCTGGTTGGCAACCGTAATCGGGGCTGACAGCACGCGGATCCGCTGTGGTGTCAGCTGAATCCCGGCCTCCGTGAGCTTCACTTCGATCGGAATTACGATCGTATGCACGGCCAGCTCTTCCCGACCTTCCTGACGAATCCCCGTCTGAATCAGAACGGAAACTTCACCATCAGCAAACTGCACTCGCAACGGATCAGTCTCACTGAAGACAAAAAACGTCTGCCGCTCGTCAGCAGCGTCCTCATCCGACTCATTCGATGCAGCAGGCGCAGCATTTCGATTCAGACTGATTTCTCTTCCCAGCATTTCGCCAAGAGCTTTCTCAATCTCCCCGGTCAGTTCGTTCTGATCCACGACCCGACCCTGCAGACCCAGACCGCCGAGCAGCAGATTGAACATGCTCTGGTGCAACTGTACCGATGCACCTTCACCGGCAGAGATTGCTGTCGGCGGAACTGAACCACCGAGGTAGTCCGTGCCGATGCTTCGCAGACTCAGCGACATCCCGGAATCGGTTGATCTGGCATCAATCTGATCCGGGCCAAGCCCGCGTCCGCGCAGGCTCTCAAGGACTGCATTCAGCTCATTGAACGGCCCCCCGACTTCATTCTCAAATCGAGGTACCAGATCAGCCTGCAGCTGTTTTCGGGTTTCTGCATCTGTTTCGGACTGACTGCCGGAAATTCGACGCCCAGCTTCGCGACGAACCATGCGTCCAAAGAGTCGACCGTCGTAGTCCGTGCGAAAATTCGTGACGCGATTATTGATATCAGCGCTGAACTGAGTTCGACCCAGTTCGATCTGCGGACCGCCGAACACCACTTCCCTGCTTACCCGAAAGGAATGATCCCCCTCCGAAAAAACTGTCGCCGGAGACTTGCGGGCTACAGTTTCAGTGTGAGTCTTCCCCTGCAGGAAGATGTTCAGCCGCGCCGAATCGTCCGATGGCAGGAACTCAGCGTCCACAGTAACCGATGTCTGCTGATCACCCGTTATTGTGGCCCCCATCGCACGCTCAGAAATCTTTCCGCTCTCTTCACGAGACGCTGCAATGAGCCGCGAAACAAGAGACTCTGAAACCGCCACGTGAACATTGTGTCCCAGACAGGAATCATTCAGAATCGGACGCAATACATCTGCTGCCGACGGAAACTGAGCTCGAATAATCCTCCAGGCACTGCGAGCTTCAGCTGTACTGGTGGATACTGGCAGCACTTCATCCTGCAGAACTCCCCGAACCAGACGGTCCAGCTGCACAGACAACTCCTCACGCAGTGCGGAATCATCCAGCGGGCGAGTCATTTCAGAGATTGCGGCTTCTACAAGCTTGTTCAGCTCCTGGATGTCAGCCCTGGAAACGAACTCCCGCTGTGCTTCATCCATCTCATCGGTGACGGAAGCGAGATCACGAAACGCCTGCAATTGCTCGACACTTGTCCCTTCTCGCTGCAGTGGCGGGAGTTCCAGATAACGCACCCACAGGCTGCCGTTACGAATCCGTCGCAGGTTTCGGTCCAGTTCCCGCGCTGATTCGCGAACAGACTCCTGGAAAGTGCTCGGACGGATCACATCCAGCTTCGCCTCGGCAGCACCCAGCACTCCCCCGATCAGGGAGACCCGGCGATGCAGTTTCTGCGCGGTCAGTCGATGGTCCGCGTTTTCCAGCAGCTCAGCTATCACCGGCTTGACTGCCTCATATGCCGCTTTGCGAGCATCGGTCGGCTGTGCCGGATCCCAGAGGACAGCGATCTCAGGCTGCAGACGCTTGTCGATCTCGTCCAGACTATCCGCACTCATGTCACGTGGACGTGGGAGCGGTGCAGCAGCCTGTTCCGTTTCATCCACCGATGCATGCAAATCACCGACAAACGCTGCAGTCGTCAGCAGACAGCAACTCAGCATGCCCACGGTCAGCAGCAAGCCCAATCCTCGTCCAGACGCTTCACTGTTCATCCTGATCAAGACCGTCTCTCCTTTGCTCGCGCTGAAACTTACAATTGCGCTGACTGCCGGGCTGAACTTTCGCCGTGATCGATATTATCGACCGGCAGATTCATGTAAGTGGGGATTTGCAATGAAGCCGATACAGTCCGGATGCTGAATGAAATCCGTTCAGACGCAGCTGCCGCTGCATACCAGACAAGACACAAAATCAACTCAACTGACATAATCGACCCAAAGTATCTTAATCCCCCAAAGCAGCCCTGCGACCCCAGTGCTGCAGTTGCGGACAGAATTCCCGATGGCAGGCAGTCGCCTGCCCCCGAGCTGGTTCCGAATCAGGCAGCGGGTCCGAATCAGGCAGGCGGGCAGATGACGCTCGTCCCATCAACCGTGCCCCCCCCCCGGGGTGAGTTCCGCCTGAAGCACGATTCACCTTGACGCACGGGCCCTGTTCAGCTTGCAATACGCCCTCACTACAGGCCGCACGAAACCCCGCCAGATTTGACACAAGTCCCAACACTGAATCGATTTATCACAAGCAGATGCTGACCACCTTCGACAAATACGTGACCAGGCGACTGCTGCACACTTTCGTGCTGCTGTTTATTGCAGCCTACGGTCTGTTTGTGGTGATCGATCTGTTCATGAACATCGAGGCTTTTCAGGATGTAGCAGGCAAGGCAGGTTCTCCTGCAGACAATCAGCAGATGTTCCTGCGAATTGGCGAGTATTACTTCTATCATTTGTTTGAATTCTTTGAGCTGGCCGGGCCCATTCTGATCGTCGTTTCAGTGATTGCCGTACTCGGCCTGCTCCAGAAGAGCTCCGAGACATTTCCGCTGCTGGCAGCCGGGATTCCGACGTTTCGACTGCTGCGGCCACTGCTCCTGTCAGCTGCCTTTCTGAATCTGGCCCTTGTTGCCAATCAGGAACTGGCCATTCCCACACTGGCAATTCAGCTCCAGACACCACGTGGCAGCCGCAGTGTGGAAATTCATCGAGTCGAACCAGTGTACGACTACACGAACGCGATGATGCTCATCTCCGGTGAACGAGTTCTGGTGGAGTCGCAGACGATTGTGAATCCCAGCTTCTCCATGCTGGAAAGCCACCTGAATACTCAGCCATTTGTCCTGAAAGCGGAGACCGCAAGGTTTGTGGAGCCAACAGCAGGCGGAAAAACTCGACGCGGTTACCTGCTGCAGAAGCTGACCGATCAGCCAGATCCGTCCATCCTCACCGATGAGGGTCGTAAGCGATTTATCTTCTCGCCCCGGAGCAACAATGTGTTTATTGCCTCTGAGCTGAGCTTCGATGAACTCTACAAACGAGGACAGAACCTGCACCTGCTCTCCTCCAGCCAGCTGGTTCATCGCATCCGTAATGCCTCGACAGGCAGCATGCCGCTCCGCGGTCAGTCGATGGCTCTGCACTCACGCATCACCCGCCCGATCATCTGCCTGCTCAGCATTACGATTGCTCTGCCACTGGTGATCCGCCGCGAATCCACCAGCCTGATCACCAATATGGCTGTCTGCGCGGCTGTCCTGGGAGTGTTTTATGGCATCGGCCAGGGATGCCAGTTGCTCGGTACTGCGGGACTGCTGGAACCAGATCTCGCCGCCTGGCTGCCTGTGATCGTAAGCAGCATCGCCAGCACCTGGACCTCTGCAATCGTGCAGACCTGACCGACTGAATCAGCCTGAGACCCTGTACAAACAACCGCTGAAACCGCCGACGCCGTCAACGCGAATCACACCGTACAGATGCTGCGACGGCGCAGAATGAACAGACTGCTGCACCAGAAGATCGCCGTCAGTGCCAGCAGCGTGACCACATCGCTGACAGGAAATTCTCCCGATCGAATGATGATCGCAGGTCGGTAGTATTCCATCACCGACAGCCAGGCAATTGACTTCGCCCAAAGCTGAAACTGTGCCAGAAAATTCAGCAGAAACGACAACAGCAGCAACGCGAAGACAATCCCGATGGCCCGGCCGCGCCGATCACTGCAGGCAGAAATCAGGAAAGCAAACCCTCCGACCGCCAGATACAATGCCGCCAGGTTGACGAGCACGTAAAATGCATCGGCGGGCGCAAGTCGCATCTCAGGATGCACAAATGACGACGCGATGAAATGCCCGATCAGTCCACCGCTGAGTATCACTGTTCCGGAAATCATCCAGCCCACTGTCTCAGCAATGAAGATCTTCAGTCGCGATACCGGCAGGCACAGCAGAAAATCTGCCGTTCCCCGGTCCACCTCAGCTGCTGGAATCCTCGAACAATACATCAGTTCGTGCGCCCAGATCAGACTGAGCACCGTGGGGTGAGTCCACAGGAATGCCTGTGACAGCCCGGAGGAAATCTGATCGCCAGGATCAACACCCAGCAAAGCCGTGATCAAGGGCTTCACAAGGGGCAGTCGATCAAACACTTCGTGAATATTCCCGAGGACTTTCGGCAGCAGCGCAGTCAGTAGTCCCATGACCAGCATCAGCCCGAGGCTGAACCAGGCCACCGGCCACTGAATCTCCAGACGAATTTTCTGCAGCAGTCCACCCATTCCCCGGTCACTCCTTTTCGCCGTCACCCGGCTCACTCGTCACGGACTTCGGCTGCCGGTTTCCACCACAATCATCTTCCTCGTAATACATGCGGAACAACGTCTCCAGAGACGGTGGACCGGCTTCGAGATCCTCAAATCCAAACGACATTGCCCACTCCAGCACATTCGCACTGCTGCCCCGGAACTGCAGCACACAGGTGCGATCTCGCTGCCCCGGTGGAACCAGAAGTTCCAGCTTGCCTGCAGCATCCTGCCCCGGCAGCACCAGCGGATCACAACCCGACGGCCACTCCTGAGGTACAGGCTGACCCGGCCTGAGCCGCAGTCGCAGTTGCCTTGGAGCATTCCGCTGCAGCTCCGCCACCGCTCCGTTTTCAACCAGCTGCCCCTGACGAATCATGGCGACACGGTCACAGATGGCCTCAACTTCGCTGAGCGTATGACTGGAAAACAACACCGTGGATCCGGCCTGAGCTCGCTCACGCAGACACAGCATCAGAGTATCCTGCATCAACGGATCCAGCCCCGATGTCGGCTCGTCCAGAATCAGCAACTCGGGCTGCGGAGCCAGTGCCAGGACCAGGGCCAGCTTCTGACGATTCCCCCGCGACATCTTTCGAGCCGGCAAACCGGGTTCCAGACGAAATCGTTCCGCATACTCCAGACCAGCCTGTCGCACGTCACGGCCGTGAACACGACCGACGATCTGCAACCCGCGATGCAGATTGAGCCACGAATACAACCTGACGTCGCCCGGAACATATCCCGTTCGACGACGGACATCGACACCATCTCGCCAGCAGTCAAGGCCGAGCATTCGAGCTGATCCGGATGCCGCCCGCAGCAGGCCCATCAGAATCCGAATCGTTGTCGACTTGCCGGCCCCGTTCGGTCCCAGAAAACCAAAGATCTCTCCCGACGCAACCGACAGACAGATACCCTCAATACCTCGCCGACGCCCATAGACGTGAGTCAGTTCGCTGATCTCAATTGCTGTCATGCTCACTTCCGCTTCTGATCCCCGTCTGCACCTTCCTCAGGAGAATAGTCTCGCTGCTGCCTGGTCACAATTCGCAGCTCATTCACTGCCCGATACTGCCGCTGACATGCCACTCCTGAGACAACTGAGATTTCACGCCCTGTCAGAAGACGCTGCAGACTCTTATCATGAGCATGAGCATGGCTACTGCCGCAGCATGAGCATGGCTACTGCCGCGATTCAACGTCACAAGGCCCGTTCCTCCATGTCGATCGATCTGCACGACACCATCACTGCCGTCGCATCGCCCCCGGGCCCGGCGGCTCGAGGAATTATCCGCATCAGCGGGCCGGAAACAGCTCAGGTGATTGCCCGGATCTATCGCAGCTCCTCCTCAGGCGACGCATGGCAACTGGCGAAACTGCCGCGCCGCTGGCCCGGCACACTCACCCTGCCGGACTTCGACACACCAGTCTCCTGCGATCTGTTCTTCTGGCCCACCAGCCGAAGTTACACCGGACAGATCATGGCAGAACTGCATCTGACCGGAGCCGTGCCGATTCTCGAGGCGCTTGCGGAGGAAATCTGTTGCTGTGGAGCAAGACTGGCTCGCCGGGGTGAATTCACCCTCCGCGCTTTCCTTTCCGGACGAATTGACCTGCTTCAGGCAGAAGCCGTCAATGAAGTCATCCATGCCGCTGATCATGAAGAACTGCAGACAGCACTCAGCCAGCTCGGTGGAAGCATCACCGGGCGTCTGCAGGATCTGCGCACGGACCTGATTGCACTCATCGGTGATCTTGAAGCCGGACTCGACTTTGTTGACGAAGACATCGAGTTCATCAGCCCGGCTGATGTACAACGACGAATCAGTCTGGCAGCCCGGCTCGTCCACAGCCTCGCCAGCGACTCGGCTACGGTACTCCCTGCCGGCTATCAGCGCCGCATCGTCCTCGCAGGCCAGCCCAATGCCGGCAAAAGCACTCTGTTCAATCGGCTGGCCGGAGCAGAACTGGCGGTCATTACAGACATCCCCGGAACTACTCGCGATTTTGTCAGCACCAGTGCAACTCTTGGCAGCCAGCAGATCGAACTGATAGACACTGCCGGAGCGGAACAGCATCGCAACCTGATTGAACTGCAGTCACAGCAGTTCCGGCAGCAGCAGACCGCCGCTGCAGACCTGATCATCTGGTGCCGGTCTCTGCTGCTGAGCCCGGAACAGCGGCAGCAGGACGAACGCCTGCGGGAGGAATGCCTGCAGCCCGGCCAGCAATACCTGACGGTACTCACTCAGTGCGACCGCCCGGAGCCAACAAATGCTGCAGATCCGGAGCCAGCTGACGCAACGGCGGACGCGACCTGTCTTCGTGTCAGCGCCCTGACAGGACTGGGCATCGATCAGCTGCAGCAGACTCTTGGCGACATGCTGCGAAATCGAGGATTTGCGAGGACGGAACTTCTCGCAACATCATCGGTGCGGTGTCGTGAAAGCCTGCGGAGAGCTTTGCAGGCACTCCAGACGGCCGGTGCTGCAGCAGAACAGCAGCAGGGCGATGAACTGATCTCCATGGAACTCAGAGCAGCCCTCAGAGAACTGCAGAGCATCCTTGGTGAGATCTACACCGACGACCTGCTGGACCACATCTTCAGTAATTTCTGCATCGGCAAGTAATCCCACTCAGTGCAAGCGGATACTCCTGATTGCTGTCGCAGGGGATCATCCCAGAAGACCGTCGGACACAGCCGCACCGTCTGCTCCCTTCCGGATGCAGTCTGCGGACAGCGGAACTGCAGGCGCAAAAAAAACTGCCGACAAAAATCGGCAGCGGTCTTCAGAGCAACTTACCCGACCAGGACTCGAACCTGGAATAACAGAACCAAAATCTGTTGTGTTGCCAATTACACCATCGGGTAGTGGATCTGCAGAATCAGTCGTTGCGCAGACGCAGTCCCGCTTCTGTCAGTTTCTGGCGGATCTCGTTGAGCGAGGTCACGCCAAAGTTGCGACTGGAAAGCAATTCGTCCGGCGTCCGCTGGCACAGCTGACCAATTGTCTGAATCGCCAGACGGCTCATGCACTTGCGGGAACGCACCGACAGATTCAGCTCGCTGACTGACTTCGACATCAGTGCCTGCTCTTCCGGAGACAGGCTCTGGTCCACCACGTGTTCGCGGGAGTGAATCTTGTGCAGATTCTGGCCAATCCGGAGTCCGTGAGCAGCCAGCAGTTCCTTGATTTCCAGCAGCGAAGTTTCGCCAAAGTTCTTTCCAGCCAGCAGTTCCTGCTCGCTGACCTCTGTCAGATCACCGAGGGTGCCAATTTCCATGGCCTGCAGACAGTTACGACTGCGAACGGAGAGTTCGAAGTCAGTCACTGGGCGGCCAAGCAGCTGCTTCATGCGAGCTTCCTGCTTCGCATGATCTTCGTCGTAGTACATTCCCTGCGTTGCTTCGATGTCCTTCAGATACAGCTCGGCATACGCATTGGTCGGGTCGAATTCAATCACGCGGCGGAAGCAGAACGCCGCAGCATCGTAGTTCTCACGGTCTTCATACAGCAGCCCGAGATTGAGCAGGGCTCCGGAGTAATACGGGGGGCGTGCCAGAGATCGCTCGTAAAGACGAATTGCCTCGTCATCGTTGCCTCTCAGAGCATTTTCAGCGGCGAGCCAGAACAGTGCACGAGAGTGATGCGGATCCATATCCACTGCACGTTCGAAGTATTCAACTGCGGTGAGCGAATCACCACGATCCGCCCAGATGCAGCCCATCTGGAAGGAATACTCCGCTCGACTGGCAGCGGAAGCAGCAACGCTGCGAAGCAGTTTCTCTGCTCCATCAACATCGCCGGAAGCACGGATAGCACCAGCACGACGCAGGGCACAGCCGATCGGATCAACTCCGGCACCAGCCGCAGCATCAAAGCGATCGGCAGCTTCGAGCGGTCGGCCGAGAGATGTGAGACATTCGCCGTGCACAAAAAGTGCGACGCCATCCTTGCTGACCTGCTTCAGAAAGACGTCTGCCTCGGCCTGACGAGAAAGCAGGAATGTCGCGATGCCGGCGCGAGCCAGGAGAGAGTCTTTCTTTTCGCCGCCCTCAATACGGCGAGCAAGATCTCCGGCAGCCTGACGCACTTCGGTCAGCTGCTGGGTCCCGACTGCCAGTTCCAGTTGACGTAACTGATCCAGAGTCAGCGGACTGTCTGTTTCCAGAATCTCTTTGATATTTACATTTGCTGAAGACACTGCGGATTCTTCCTGAGAATTCTGCCCAAAACCATCAAACCAGATCACAAACGCCGCACAACGATCATGCGGATCGAAATGACGCATTCACCTGCTGCCGAACCCAGCCTGTCCGTGACTGACAAACATCCCGTTTTTCAAATCTCTACACACTCTCTGATCGAGAAACACCCGCAGCAGATTGATAGTGGTCTGCTGCCCCAGAGCCCCTCGACAGAAACACTCGACGGAAACAAAAGACATTGCACCAGAGCCACCTGCACCAAGTGAGTCTGCGTGCGAACCTTCAGCGGCGTTCTGCCTCAGCACGTTTTCTCATGAGTGACGCCTTGCAGTGCCACAGATTTACTGTGCCACAGATTTACTGTGCCACAAAAAAGTGCCACAAAAAAGTGCCACGGAAAAGCCACAGAAAACGCGGATGACACAAAAACGCGGATCACAGAGGCATGCGCTGGATTCGGGCATTCGCAGGATTCGGGGGCCGCTGAACAGCACACACCCTGCTCACGCAGCAACCGAACTCTTCCGAATGCTCCAGTGAATCGCTCCAGTGAATCGCTCCAGTCGGGTTTTCCGCTGGTGGCTGCACGCGTGGACAAACCTCCAAGTTTACTGCCGAAACTCACGTGCGACAAGCGTACGTGCCGCCTTCCGCTGCCTCCAGGCACACTGAATTCGTGCCGGAATCGGTCTTAGAAGGGGCCTTACTGAAGTGATTTCGCACTTTCACGACGGTTTTCTTCATTACTGCAGTGAAAAAAATCGCTCCGGAACACCCCCGACTCAACAACAAAACCCTAAGAAAAACTGCATTTTTAGCAATCCTCAGGCTTGAGCAGGCACTTATGCCACCCAGTTGCCACCGTCACCAGAAGAATCTTCCCCAACATCACCCGCCTGCAAGTTCCTTTCCTCAAATCAGCCTGAGGCAGGCATTGGGGAATTACCGATTTTGAGAGAGACTCCATTGTGAATCAACGCTGCTTCTCGTTAGGATCTGCCTCAGAAGATCTGGCAGCCTGCACACCAATAACGGGCAGCCCAACTGCGAAGCATCCAATCATTCGGTCCCTTCGCAACTTCGGGCAGTGATGGCTGTACGATACGAGTTGTACGATCTGAGCTGTACTAATCTGAGCTGTACTAATCTGAGCTGTACGAATCTGACCTGTCGGTCCAGACCTGCGGTCCAGACCTGATGATCACCCTCCTTCAGATTTCCTTCCTTACAGTCTCCATCAGGAGCATGCCATGCTGGTTATTCCGGGACGCTATGGAAAAGACACCTGCGACGGGTATTCCCGCCGAGCCATGATGCGGGTGGGCTCATCGGCGCTTGCCGGGCTCAGCACCGCAACGTTGCTGGAGCGTGCTGCGAGCGGCGCTGAATCTGACGAAGAAGCGCGATACGGTGGCAAAGGATTCGGATCCGCCAAAAGCGTAATCCTGCTTTACCTGCAGGGCGGTCCCAGCCATCTGGATCTGTGGGACCCGAAAACTGACGTGCCGGACAATGTCCGCAGCGTGTTCAGCAACATCGACACAAAGATCCCCGGTGTCCAGTTCTCCGAACTGCTGCCAAACCTGGCCCAGCAGATCGACCGCGCCACACTGATTCGTTCGCTCAGCTATACACCGGTGGGACTGTTCAATCACACCGCAGCCATCTACCAGATGCTCACCGGCTACACCGCCGACAAAGTCAGTCCCTCCGGACAACTGGAACCACCCAGCCCGAAGGACTTCCCGAACTTCGGATGCAATATCGTCAAACTGCGTCCGCTGGAATCCCCCATGCTGCCGTTCGTGATGATGCCGCGGCCGCTGCAGGAAAGTAATGTCATCGGAAAAGCCGGCACTGCAGGTTTTCTTGGACGTGCCTTCGATCCGTATTACCTCTATCCCACCGGCGGTGATATGGAAATGGACAAAATGGAAAAGATTCAGGTCACCGACCTGACGCTGCGGGAGGAAGTTCCCCTGGCACGCATGTCTCGTCGTGCCTCCCTGCGTGATTCCATTACCGCTGGCATGAAGTCCATGGACCGTGCTGTGGAGCGTTATGCTCTGAATGAATACTACGAAAAAGCTCTCGGGCTCGTGCTTTCCGGAAAAGCGCGCGAAGCTTTTAACCTCTCTTCAGAATCCGCCGAAACGCGGGACAAGTATGGTCGCAACACCTTCGGCCAGAGCTGTCTGCTGGCACGCCGACTTGTCGAAGCTGGCACGCGGGTTGTGGAAGTAAACTGGCCCAAGGTTGCCAACAGCGATAACCACTCATGGGATGTTCACACCGGACTCAGCGATCGCATGAAAAAGCAGTCCGCTCCGATGCTTGACTCGGGTGTCGCCGCGTTGCTGGAAGATCTGGATGAACGCGGGCTGCTGGACGAAACACTCGTCGTGGCTGTTGGTGAATTCGGTCGCAGCCCGAAACGCGGTGTCAGTACTTCCGGTAACAGCAACAGCGACGATGGTCGCGATCACTGGCCATATTGCTACACCGGCCTGATTGCCGGAGCAGGAATCCGCCGCGGATACGTGCACGGCAAGTCTGACGAAACCGGCTCAGCGCCGCTGGAAGATCCCGTGCACCCTGGAGAACTGCTGGCCACCATTTATCACGCCGTCGGGCTCTATCCGCGACGCACGGTTTACAATCACCTCAATCAGCCTCGCGAGATGGTGAAGGCAGATGCTGTGATGGACCTGTTTGCCTGATCTCAGAATGCTCGCGTCAGCCAACGCAGCAACAATCAGCAGCAACAATCAGCAGCAGCAATCAGTAGCAATCAGTAGCAATCAATACTTGACTCAGCCGTACCAGAGCCGTTTCTGGTACGGCTTTTTTCGTTCAGCAGATCAATGATGACAGGAGTCCGCAACACTGCCGGCGATCGGTCAGAGTCACCGCAGGCGAATGTTGCGGCAATCCAACGCTACCCCCATCCGAAGAGTGATCCGGCACAATGGCCCTGAAACCACATTCCGCCGCGTCAACGCACAATCTCAGCCTGCTCCAATCCGAGACACAACACTCAGAGATGGCTCGACCGGTGACTGGTATGCCTGCTCCACGCAACCGGAAAAGCGACAGCTGCTGATCAGACTGTCGGATGTCTCACCCGTCCACTTCAACGCCACCTGCTGAAGCGGCGGAACGCGGCGATCCGCGATTGTCAGGCCGGTCAGCATCATTTCACTGCAGTCATGCAGACGTACTCCGCACGGGGCTGAATCGAGAATCTGACAGTTGCTCACTGTGATATTGCGGCATTCCTTCAACTCCAGCAACGCTTCCCGCTGCAGTTCCGGAGCATCCGGAAACTGGTGCTTCCCCGTCTGGCAGTCCTGCAGAATGTTTCCCGTAAACAGACTGTCACGGCACCTGCGAAACTCCACGCCCGTACACAATTCCCGCTCCACACCATAGTCGGTATTGTGCCCCAGACTGTTGTCGCCCACCGTCACCTGCGAACAGTCTTCGAGCAGAATATTGCGGTGGTGCCCGGAGTAGATGCTGTTCCCGGTCACCGTGACCCCCTGCGCCGCAGTCAGGTGCACATTCACCCACTGACTGCCAATCAGGTTCCCGGTGATCGACAGCATGCCAACTTTGGCATTCGCGTCAAACGGCTCCGGTAAGTACGACATCCAGAATGACTTTGCGACTGGCGTCGTGCGCTCGATCACGTCCGTGATGGCCGGAGGAAGCGGGTACACCAACGGCGCGACCGTTACCCTTTCGCAAGGAGCGAACGCGACA